>NZ_CEVIVC010000153.1:0-10359 GCF_982290645.1 Protofrankia sp. CiP1_Cm_nod4 | reverse complement strand
GGTGATCCGTCGACTTGTCAGGGACGGCCGAGCGCGTGGTACGTCCAGCCCGCGGCGCGCCACTGGGCGGGGTTGAGGGTGTTGCGGCCGTCGATGACGGTGCGGGCCGCGACGACCGCGGTCAGGGCGTTCGGGTCGAGCTCACGGAATTCAGTCCATTCTGTGAGATGGAGCACAATATGCGCCCCGGTCGCGGCGTCGACAGCGTTGTCGGCGTAGATGAGCTCCGGGTAGGCCCGCCGGGCGTTCGGGATGGCGGCCGGGTCGTAGACGGCGACCGTGGCGCCGGCCTTGCGCAGGGTGTCGGCCACCGCGAGGGCGGGGGAGTCCCGGATGTCGTCGGAGTTGGGTTTGAACGCCGCGCCGAGCACGGCGATCACCTTCCCGGTGACGTCGCCGCCGAGCGCCTCGGTGGCGAGGGTGACGGTGCGGTCGCGGCGCCGCAGGTTGATGGCGTCCACCTCGGCCAGGAAGGCCACGGCCTGGCCGGCGCCGAGCTCGGTCGCGCGGGCCTGGAAGGCGCGGATGTCCTTGGGCAGGCAGCCGCCGCCGAAGCCGAGGCCGGCCTGTAGGAAGCGGCCGCCGATCCGGGTGTCGTACGAGATGGCCTTGGACAGGTGGGTGACGTCGGCCCCGGTGGCCTCGCAGACCTCGGCCATGGCGTTGATGAAGGAGATCTTGGTGGCGAGGAAGGCGTTCGCGGCCACCTTGACCAGCTCCGCGGTGGGGTAGTCGACGGTGACGACGGGCGTGCCGGCGGCGATCACTGCCGCGTAGACGCGGTGCAGCGTCGCCTCGGCGCTGCCGCCGGGCGCGACGCCGAACACGAGCCGGTCGGGGCGCAGGGTGTCGTCGACGGCGAAGCCCTCCCGCAGGAACTCCGGGTTCCAGGCGAGCTCGGCCTCGGGCGCCTGCTCGGCCAGCCAGGCGGCGAGGCGGGCCGCTGTCCCGGCCGGGACCGTGGACTTGCCCACGACCAGCGAGCCCGGCCGCAGCCCACCGGCGATCAGCCCGCTGACCGCGGCGTCGACGTAGCGCATGTCCGCGGAGTTCGACTCGGGGTGCTGGGGCGTCCCGACGCAGACAAAGTGGACGTCCGCCGCGCCGGCGGCGTCCGCCAGCGACGTCGTGAAGGACAGGCGGCCGGACTCCAGGTTCTTGCGGAGCAGCTCCTCCAGCCCGGGCTCGAAGAAGGGCACCTCGCCGGCGGTCAGTCGTTCGATCTTGACCGGGTCGACGTCGACGCCGATGACCTCGAAGCCCAGCTCGGCCATGCAGACCGCGTGTGTAGCGCCCAGGTAGCCGGTTCCAATGACAGAAATTCTCAATGGATCAACAACGGTTGTTGTTCCCATGTGGTTTGTCAACTCCCAGTTGGCGGTAATCTGACTATGGGCGTTGCGTATTCGACATGATCCGTTAACGTTCGTCGGCGCCCGGAGTCATGCGATGCGAAGAAGGGGCATTATGCACGTGCCTCGTAGTCGCAGAGTAAATCCGTCGGGGCCGCGTTATTTCTTGTGACAGGGTAAGTGCGTTCTGTAGCTACCGACACCCCGGGGTGCGTGCGATTCACGTCACACTGCTAACCTCCGGTGCACTGCCATCGGGAGTAGGGTCCTATGCGCCTTCGCGTCCGACGGCCAAGTCTTTGGCCGATATGAGAGGGAGGGCCGCCGGGCCGCTACTTTTCAGGTGGGTCTTTACGGTAACCCCTCGGAGGGAAAACGCCAGGCAATGGACGCGCTCAGTACCGTGATCGACCGCGTCGGATCATACTGGGGACTTGTTCCCCTGGGGATCGCGGGAGTGATCTCGTGGTCGGTGTGGTTGTTCCGACGTGTATTGTCATCTCGTTACAAGCCGATCAACAACAAGTTCCGGACATCCACATCCGTCGTCGTCCCCTCTTTCCGTGAGGACCCGGATGTCATAGAGCGCTGCCTGCAGACATGGCTGGCGCAGAACCCCGACGAGCTCATCATCGTCCCGGACGTCGAGGACACCGAGCTCATCAGCCGGCTGCGCAGGCACGCGCGAGAGCACCGCAACCTCCGCGTGCTTCCCTTCGTGCACGAGGGGAAGCGTTCCGCTCTCGGTGTGGGCATCAAGGCCGCCACCAAGGAGGTCGTGGTCCTCTGCGACTCCGACACGGCCTGGGAGCCGGGCCTGCTCGCCGCCGTCCAGATGCCGTTCGTCGATCCCAAGGTCGGCGGGGTCGGCACCCGGCAGAGCGTCTACAACGCGCGGACCAGCGTCTGGCGCCGGGTGGCCAACTGGCTGGTCGACATCCGTTACCTCGACTACGTGCCGGCGCAGGGCCGGGCGGGCGCGGTCGCCTGCCTGTCCGGGCGGACGGCGGCCTACCGCCGGTCCGCGATCCTGCCGGTGCTGCACAACCTGGAGAACGAGTTCTTCCTGGGCAGGCGGTGCATCGCCGGGGACGACGGGCGGCTGACCTGGCTCACCCTCGCGTCCGGCTACAAGACCGTGCACCAGGACACGGCCCGGGCCATATCGATGTTCCCCGACTCGCTGAAGGCGTTCATCAAGCAGCGGGTGCGGTGGAGCCGCAACTCCTACCGCTGCTACCTGACCGCGATCTACAAGGGCTGGCTGTGGCGGCAGCCGCTGATCTGCCAGATCAGCGTTCTCCAGATCCTGCTCACGCCGGTCACCATGGGGGTGGCCATGACCTATCTGGGGTTCTGGATGGTCCGGCCGCAGGCGAACGCCCCCCTCATCGCGGTCGCGTGGCTGCTGGGCGGACGCGCCGTGCGCGGGCTGTCGCACCTGCGGGAGCAGCCCCGCGACATCTTCATCCTGCCGGTGGTGGTCGTGATGATCGTTATCGTTGCCCTGCCCATCAAGACCTGGGCATTCATAACGATGAACAAGCAGGGCTGGCTGACCCGGCGCGCCGACCTGATAGGCGGCGAGGGGCAGTCGGACGCCTCCGTTCGGGTGAGCCAATAATGATCGGAGTTTCATGATCATCCCGACGCTCGGGCCCGCTGTCCGCCGTGGGCTGTCGTCCGTCGCCAGGCCGTCGCCCGTCGCCAGGCCGTCGCCCGGCCGCCGGCGACGGGCGCGGGCCCGCCTCCTCGCCGGCGGCGTCTGCGCGGGCGCGCTGCTCGGCGGCCTCCCCGTCCTGGTGGGCACGGCCGGCCCCGCGCTGGCCGCGCCACCACCGCCGCTGCCCCCGGTCACCTCGGCGGACGCCAAGAAGCAGGCCCTGCTCGTCGACGCCGAGGACATCCGCCTGCGGTCGACGTTCGAGAAGTTCGGGGTGCTGCGGGCGCCTGCCATGGTGCAGACCCAGGGCAGCCTGCCCACCCTGCTGCTGCCGGCCCGGCAGGCTCCCTACACGGTCGAGGAGGTCGCCGCCGCCGGCGGCATGCGCCGTGAGGTCGACGGCGCCACCCTCGTGCTGGCCAACATCGTGGTGGGGCCGGACGCCCGGCTGGTCATCGACCAGCGGGCCGGGTCGCTGCGGCTCGCCAGCAGCCCGGCGGGCTTCGTCGGGCTCACCAGCTGGCGTGGGGCCATCGAGATCAACGGTAACGCGCAGCAGCCGCTGAACATCGTCGGCTGGGACATCAAGGAGCTCAAGCCCGACGCCAACACGGTGGACGGGCGCGCCTACATCCGCACGATGGGTGGCGAACTGGTCGTGCGCAACGTCCGGGCGTCCAACCTGGGCTTCTGGAACGGCCGCACCGGCGGCGTGGCCTGGACGGGCAGCAAGGGCGAGCCCAGCACCGGTGGCGCGGCCAACTCCACGTTCGTCAACAACGTCTGGGGTGCCTACATCTCCGGTAGCGAGGGCATCCAGATGATCAACGTGCGGCTGGAGGGCAACGACCGGGCCGGCCTGGCGATCCACCGGGACGCGGTCAGCACCCTCATCTCCGGCAGCACCTCCACCGGCAACCACGGCGACGGCATCACCATCGACCGCGCCTCCGGCTCCCGGGTCATGCGCAGCACCATCACGGACAACAGCGGTGACGGGATCACCCTGGACGGCCGCGGTATCGGCATCGTCGCCACCGCCACCGGCGTCCAGATCAACCAGATCAAGGGAACCGTCATCGAGGCGAACACGCTGAGCGGCAACGGGCGCTACGGCGTCCGGGTCCTCGGCGGTGAGGACACCGTCGTGCGCGGCAACAAGGTGTCCGGCAGCCAGGTGGGCGTCGTGGTCAAGAGCGGCGCGAACGGCACCCAGATCCTCGACAACACCGTCGGGGGCGTGGTCGACTCCGCCCTGCAGATCGGCCCGGACGCCAAGCGGACGGCCATCACCACCAACACGCTCGCCGACGGGCGGATGGGGATCATCACCCAGGACGCCGCGACGAACATCATCAGTCGTAACAGGATATCCGGCTCGACCGAGTTCGCGGTGACCGTACGTGGCCAGTCCGACGGCACGACCGTGGGCAACAACACGTTGGCCGGCCGCGGCTGGCGGGCCGTCGACATCCGCAAGGCCGTCGGGATCACCGCCGCGGCCGTGAAGAGCAACGACACGTCGAAGTGGATTCCCCGGCTCGAGCGCCCGTGGTACGTGATCTTTGAACGGCACCCGGCCCTGTTCGTCTGGTCGTTCATGGCGCTGCTGCCGATTCTCGGCTGGCGCACCGGCCGGCGCTGGCGCAGGCGCGCGACCAAGGAGCACCCCTACCCCGAATCCGATCTGCTGGTACGGCGCATGACCACAGCGTCCGCCGTGTCGGCCGTGCCGGCCAGCCCGCAGCCGGTCCCGGCCGGTCTGCAGCCGGCCGTCGGCGCGGCCGGGCTGCAGGCCGCCGTCGACCGGCTGGAGCTGGTCGAGGCGACCGAGGTGATCTCCATGCCCCCGCGCCCCAGGGATCCTGGACGGACGCCGTTGGTACCCGGCCAGGGCGCCCATCGAACGACCACCTACCGCGGTGCCGCGGCGCAGGAGCACCCGCCGGCACCCCAGCCGCGGTACGGCGACCAGCCCTGGCCCGCCGCGTCCGCCCCGTCGCCCGGCCCCGCCGGCCGGCGGGCGGGGCCAGGCGGCCCCGACAGGGCGTTCGGCGGGAACGACCACGACCGCGACGGCGCCCGGGTCAACCAGGACGACAACCCGACCATGGATGGCCTGCGCTACCTGCGCGACCATGCGGCGCGGTATCCCGACGGCTCCTTCGACCGGTTCGCCGGGGGGAACGACGGCGCTTTCCGTGGCGACGGGCCTGCCGGCGCCTCCGCGTCCCAGGGGTATCCGCAGCCCTGGAACGACCAGCTGCCAGACGATCGTTTTTATGAGGACGGCCCGGAGGCGGACGACGTCACGGTCAATGGCGACCGCGAAGGTGCCGCGGTGGTGAAATACGACACCGTCGGATCGCGGGCGATGGTTTCCTACAATGGAAAAGACCGCGACCGTTACAGCAGGAGGGATCCACTGTGACGATCCCTCCCGGGGGGGTCCCCGCCGTGGCGGCCGGCCCCCCGGCAGGGCCGCCCCCCCGGGGCATCCGCAGGTGCCGGAGACTGTGCGTGGCGGCGGCGGTGCTCGCGTGCGCGGTGACGCTCGCCGCCTGCCAGGGGGGCACGAAGACGGCGAAGCCGCAGGCGCCGCCGGCCACCGCCGGCTCCGGAGCCTCAGCGGCCTCCCCGCAGGCGTCCGCCGCCGGGGCCGGGCCGGCCGTCACCCAGGGCGGCGGGCCTCAGCCCGGCGGCCAGGAGGTGGCCTGTCCGGCGGGTGAGCCTACGGTCCGTAATCCCGGTGATCTCAAGGTGGCGCTGGCGTCGGCGAAGCCCGGCGCGGTCATCCGGCTGGCCGACGGTACGTACGCCGGTGGCTTCACCATCGCCAGGTCGGGCACGGCGGCACAGCCGATCTGGCTGTGCGGCTCGCGCGGCGCCGTGCTGGACGGCCAGGACGACACCGACTACATCCTGCACATCGACCATGCCTCCTATGTCCGCCTGTCGGGCTTCAGCGTCCGTAACGGCAAGAAGGGCGTGATGGCGGATGGCGTCCAGCACGGCATCATCGCCGGGCTCAGCGTGAGCGCCATCGGGGACGAGGCCATCCACCTGCGTTCCTTCAGCTCGGACAACCTGGTGACCGGAAACGTCATCCGGAATACCGGGAACCGCTCGGAGAAGTTCGGCGAGGGCATCTATGTCGGCAGCGCCAGCAGCAACTGGTGCAAGTACTCGGACTGCCGCCCGGACAACAGCGACCGGAACTCGGTCATCGGGAACGACATCGCCGGCACGACGGCGGAGAACATCGATATCAAGGAAGGCACGACCGGCGGCATCATCTCCGGGAACACCCTGTCCGCCGACCGGCTGACCGAGGCCGACTCGTGGATCGACCTCAAGGGCAACGGGTGGACCGTCGTGGACAACACCGGCCAGGGTGGCGGGAACATCAAGGACGGTATCCAGACCCACGTCGAGTCCGACGGTTGGGGGCGGCGGAACATCATCCGGAACAATGCGCTCACGGTGAACGGCGGAGGCTTCGGCGTTTACATCCACGATGGCGACAGGACCCAGAACGTGGTCGGTTGCGACAACAGGGTCCAGGGCGCGAGCCGGGGCTTTTCCAACGTCAAGTGCTCTTAGGCCGTGGTATTTCCGCCGCCGGGCGGACGGCAGCGCTGGCTGTTGACGCCGCATGCCGTCGCGTCCGACGTCCGTAGTGATTATATTGTAGTTATGTTGTGAATGTCTTCACGGGGTGTGAGAAGCCCGCTGGCGTTCGAGCACCGTACGGGTGACCCGGCGCTCCGCCACGAACGACAGGAAGGGGATCGTGCCGGCCAGCATGACCAGCAGGGTCGGTCCGGTACGCAGCCGGCACCGGGACGACAGGTCCGCCGTCAGGGCGAGATAGACCATGAACAGGAACCCGTGGATGGGGCCGACGGCCTCGGCGAGCGTCGGGGCGTCCGCCAGGTACTTCAGCGGCACACCCACCAGCACGAGCGTGATCAGCCCCACGCCGACGAGATAGGCGATCACCCGGAAGCGCAGCAGCGCACGACGGACCGCGCGCTCGCTGGAACGCCCGGAGCCCGAGGCGGAACCGGCGCTGGCGCCGGTCGCCGCCGGTCCCGCCGTCCCAGGGCCCGCCGCGGGCCGCGGCCCCGGAGCCGCCCTGCCGGAGTCCTCCCTGGTGGGCGGTGTCACCGGGTCCCCGACCCGGATGGCGTGTCCCGCTTGTAGAGCGAGGCGAGATAGCGGTTGTACGCTTCCAACTCCTCGTCATCCTCCTCATCGTCGCCGGAGCCACTGCTGGGCGGACCGTCAGCGCCAGGCCCGCCCGGCCCGCGGTGTTCGTTCCATGGTTGTGCGTCCGTACCGGGACGGGCCGCTTCCTCGGCCGCGGGAGCCGGCTTCGCCGGTCCGGGGCGAAGTTCCTCGCGCACCATCTGCGACCAGCCGAAGATCACGGCCATGGCGAAGATCGGCCATTCCACGCCGTAGAAGAGGTTCTGCAGGGTTCCGCGGCTGGACTGCCCCTTCTCCCACTGCCACCACCCGAGCCTGGCGAACAGGCCGATCATGAAGAGGGCGAGCGCGTGCCGCAGGATCCAGGAGGGTGAGAAGAGGATTCGGCGCACGTCTGCGACGCTACATCCGTTCGTGCCCGACGCGGGGCTGTCGGACGGGTTGACAAGTACGGCTCGCCCGCCCCGGCTGGGGGGGGTTAGCGGGGAACGGGCGAGCCGGAACGTTCGGAAACAGCGCTTTGGCCAGCCGAAAGATCATCGGTTCTGAGCGCAGCGGAGCTGTCCGCACGTTCATATGTCCAGTCGCTCGGGAGCCCGGCGGGGTTGCCGCGTCCAGAACATTTTTTCAACGTCGCGAACGGCTCACCGGTAGCCGGAGAGGACGGCGGCGGCAAGCGAGACCTGCCCCGCGGGCCCCGCCTGAGCCTGCGGGGCCCGTAGCGGCCTGCCGCCGCCGGGGCCACCCCGCCCGTCCGCGTCACGCCGTTCGTTCTGATCATCACGGTCATCCGGGTAATCGGGGTCGCCCGGGTCGCCCGGGTCGCCCGGGTCGCCGGAACCGGGCTCTGCCCGGGCGGACACCTCGACGTTCAAAGTGCGCCCGCCCGCACCCGGACCGAAGTCGATCTCGACGACCGAGCCCGTCCATCTGCTCGAACGGCCCGCCGGCACGACGACGGACGAGACATCCTGCCCGTCGATGTCGGCCCGCACCACGCCCTGTCCCCCCAGCGTGCCCAGGTACAGGCTCAGACGGCCGGCCTGGCCGCCTGTCGGGACGGCAAGCCGGAACCTGCCGGAGCCCCGCAGCGCCAGGGCGTCGGCATGGTTGCGGCCCGTCTGCTGCGGGCTGCCCGCGCTCCAGTCGAACCGGGCGGGACCAGGGACCACCGTCGGGATGTCGCCGGACACGTTGATCCGGCCGATGACCGGCTGTGCCAGATTCGCGCGTACCCGCTCGGCGGATCTGCCCGCGCCGTTCCCGTAGAGGACCCAGTCCTGGACGTCCGCGCCCGGCAGGACGATCCGTTCCGGGGCTGTTGGGCCGACGCTGAGCCGGACCCGCGGCGCCTCGCCCGCGGGTGTCTGGGCCGGCGGGGGCGCGGCCGCCGGGCCGGGCGTGGTCTGCTCCGTCGGCCCGCTCGACGCGGGCTGCCGCGAGGAGGCGGGCAGGGGCGGGACGGCCCCGGTCGCGGCGGCGGCCGGTGGCACCGGAAGCGCCGTGGCCGACACAGAATGATCATTATCGTGCGACGGGACCGTCCGGATACCGGTCAGCGTGATCGCCACGACGCCGAGCACGCCGGCGACGGCACCCAGGACGATCATCCTGGACCGGGGGGAGACAACCGGCGGCATCCCCGGCCCTCTCCCTCGCGGGACCGCCCTTCCCAGGCTCCGTCGCCGCCGCCGGTCACGAGGGGGCCGGGGCGGGCTTCCGGGACGACGGCCGGCAGCGTGGGCCAGCGGCGGGTGGGTCTCGTGGCCCGGCCCGATGACGCGTCCACGGATCCGTGCGCTGTCCGGCTCGTGCGCGTCCGCCGCCTGCGTGAGCGCCTCGGACAGCCACGGCCCCGGTTCCACCCGGGTGTGTCCGCGGTGGCGGCGGCCGGCGCCACCGCGGCCGCCCGTCACGTCGCCTCCCCGCCCCGCAGCCGCGCCCGCGGGTCGACGTCGTGCCGTCGGCGCGGCAGCCCCTTGCGCGCCTCGGGATGCTTCCTGCCCGGCCGGGCCACGGGATCCGTCACCGACGCGGCCTGCGGCCCCCGGGCGCTGTCGCGTGTGCTGTCGCGCGTGCCCGCCAGCAGGATGCGCTCCAGCTCACCGGCGCCCTTGGAGGTCTGGCTCTTGACCGTGCCGACGGAGATCCCCAGGGTGCGGGCGGTCTCGTCCTCGGAGAGGTCGAAGGCGTACCGGAGCACCAGGCACTCCCGTTTGCCGGTCGACAGCGACATCAACGCCGTCCGGACGTCGACGACCGCCGGCACGTCGGTGTCGGTGCTGCGGGTCTCGGCCAGGCCGCCGAGGATGCCGAGGCCGTGCCGCTCACGTATGATCTTCCGTAGCCGGCTCGCCGCCATGTTCGCGACGGTACGTCTGAGGTAGGCCAGCGGGCTGTCGGCCTGACGGACGCTGTCCCAGCGCCGCCAGGCGGCGGTGAACGCGTCGGCGGTGATGTCGTCGGCGGCATCATGGTCGTTGGTCAGCAGATAGGCGAGCCGGGACAGCTGGCGATGATGCCGCTCGAAGAAGGCGTGGAACTCCGCGGCCGGGCCACCGTGATCGCCGAGGCGTTCATGGTCATCGTGGTCGCTGTGGAGGCCATCGGGTGCCACGGGGTCATTCGGTACGGCGAAGGTGCCCGCGGTACTGTCCGCTTCGGTGGTGTCCCCGTCCCGTTCCAACCGGCGCGCTCCTGAAGCTCGTCCGACAGGCGATGCGCCACACGTGTGGATCTCGCCCGATGGCAGGATGCGAGAAGTATGTCCGGCGCGCAGCCTATGGGCCGCGGCGGGTCCGTACAATTCGGTCATCGTCATGATTTGGTCATCATTCGGACGAAGCCGGGTGATTCGCCCGGTCAGCCGGCTGGTCAGCCGGCCGGTCAGCCGGCCGGGCTCGTCGCCAGGGCCGCGCGGCCGACGCCGGTGATGTTTCCGCGGAGCGCCGGTCGGGGTATGCCGGCGCATATGGGTGCTTCGCATGAAGCCGTTGTGGCTCGCCGGGACGTCCGGGCACGCCGGCCTGCCCCGCCGCCTCCGCTTGACCCGGATGCTCCGGTCCCGGACGATCCCGCTCCGCTGCTCCCCAGCACGCCTGACCTGCCGCCCGCCCCACACGAGCCCTCCCC
>NZ_CEVIVC010000152.1:9792-12246 GCF_982290645.1 Protofrankia sp. CiP1_Cm_nod4 | reverse complement strand
CCGCCGCGGGCGGCCGCCCCCGGCGTGGTGGGGCCTGCGGCGTCCTGGAGCAGGAACGCTTCGGCCTGGCGCGGGTCGTCCGCGTCGGCGGGGGCGTGCTCGCCCGAGGCGTCGCGCGACCGGCGGCGCAGGCGCCTGGTGATCCGTCCGGTCCGGGTGTCCGGACCCGGCTCGGCAGCAGAAGAAGATCTTGATGGTGGCGGGCTGCCGCTGGTCGCGACGCCGGCGGCGGGTACGTCACGGGTCGTCGAATCCGGTCGTGGGCCCGCCGCGGGCAGGCGTGTACCGATCAGCGAGACGGGACGCGCGTCACCGTCATCGCCGTAGGGCTCTCGCGACACATCGGTCACGCGCTGTCGACCTCCGTGGTATTCTCCGGCTGGTTAGTGCCTGTTACTGCTGCTTGCGGTTGCTTGGCTTGAACTTCGGACGGATCGATGTAACACGAGCTGTTCAAGTATGACAAGGCTCCTTTGGGGGTCGTCAGGGTGGCTTGGGTGGGTGTAACTTCCTGCGCCGGCGGTAGGTGCTCGGAGAGGGAGGCCGTCGCGTGGCACAGGAGGGCGTCTCGGTGGCGGCGTTCGCGGCGGGCAGGGATCCCGCGGACGATGACGTGCTGACGGTCGACGAGCTGGTCGCGTGGCTGCGGCTGTCGGAGAGCACGGTGCTCAGGCTGTTGTCCGAACGGGAGATCCCGGCTCGCAAGGTCGGCCATCAGTGGCGGATCCGCCGCGGCCGGGTCAGGGACTGGCTGGACGGCAGGGAGTGATCTTTTCCGGCAGGCTGCCCGGGCGGACGCCTCCACGGATGCCCGCACGGGCCGCGTCCAGGCTGTGTGTGCTGGTGGCGGCGGCGCCGGTGCTGCTGTGCGGTGTGCCGGCCTGTTCGGCCGTGCGTGACGTCGTGGCCCGGGCGAGCGCCACCCCGGCCGCGACCGGGCCGCCGCCGGCCGCGAGCCAGCCTCCTGGCCCGCCACTTGCCACCGCATCACCACTGGCCTCCGTCCCGCTCGACCCTCATGATCCCGGAAGCGTCGCGGTGGACTGCTTCACCCGCTGGCAGTCCTATGACACCCGGGCCGACAGTGGGCCGGACGCCGGTCTGCTGCGTGCCCGCGCCTGCATGACCCCGGACTTCTTCGCCCAGCTCGGCGGGGAGCGCGGCGCCACCGCCACCGAGGAGCCGGCGCGGGCCTGGCTGGAGCTGCGGGAGCTGGGCAGCCGGTCCACCGTCGAGGTGCTCGCGGCCTCGCCGCTCGGCGGTGTTGACAGCACCGCCAGCGGCCGGGTCGTGCTGCTGCTCAACGTCCGGCGCACGACCGTGAGTGACCGGGCCGGCGACCGCACCGAGACGGTGTCGAACCCGACGCTCACCCTGCTCCGCCAGACCGACGGCAGCTGGCTGGTGGCCGGCGCGGATCTGGCGAACTCCTACGGCGACGCCCCGGGCCGCTGACGCTGTGGCAGGGGGGAGCTACCGCGCCCGTCGGCGCCGGCAACGGTGGATGCTCTGGGGCGGGCTGGGGCTGGTCGGTGGCATCGCCGCGTTCGTCTTCGGTGTCACGGCCATCGTGGTGATCATTGCCGGTCCCTTCATCGGGAACGACGGCTCCGACGTGCGCCGGACGATCAGGAACGCCGCCGGCATCCCGTCGGAGTACCTGCCACTGATCATCGAGGCTGCGAACAACGCCGGCTGCGCCGAGGTGTCACCGGCGGTGCTGGCCGCCCAGCTGCACCAGGAGTCCGGTTTCAGCCCGAACGCCCGTTCCGCCGTCGGCGCGATGGGTATCGCCCAGTTCATGCCCGGGACCTGGGCCATCCACGGCCAGGGTGACGTGTGGAACCCGGCGGACGCCATCCCCGCCGCGGCCCGTTACGACTGTGCCGTGGCCGCGGCGACGGCGTCCGTCTCGGCGGATCCGCGGGAGAAGATGCTCGCGGCCTACAACGCCGGGCCGGGGGCGGTGCTCGCCTACGCCGGTGTCCCGCCGTACCCGGAGACCCGTGACTACGTCCGGACCATCCTCGCCCAGGCGCAGGTCTACGGCGACGTCATCGACGCCATGGTCGCGGGCACGGTGTCGGCGGCCGCGGTGGCCCCGGTGCTGGCGTTCATGGAGAGCCAGATCGGCAGGCCCTACGTGTGGGGCGCGACCGGGCCGGACGCCTGGGACTGCTCCTCGCTGGTGCAGGCGGCCTACCAGCGGATCGGGGTGTCGTTGCCGCGGGTCACCGTGGACCAGATGCGGGCGGGCCCGCTGGTGTCCGCGGTGGATCCGCAGCCGGGTGACCTGCTGTTCATCCCCGGAGCCGACGGCACCGCCGCGGCGCCGGGGCACGTCGGCATGTACGTGGGGAACGGTCGGGTGATCGCCGCGAAGGGCGCCCGCTGGGGTGTGGTCGAGTCCGCCCTGTCGGACTGGACATCGATCGTGGCGGTCACCCGCCCGCT
>NZ_CEVIVC010000152.1:7236-9196 GCF_982290645.1 Protofrankia sp. CiP1_Cm_nod4 | reverse complement strand
CCTGACCGGCCGCCCCTGACCGGCCGTCATCCGGCCGGCCATCCCGCGTAACCGCGGCCGCCTCTCCGGGCAGGGTTGGAGGAGCCCGCCGGCTCCGTGGCGGGAACAGCGGATAGTGGTCATCGTGTCACGGTTCATCCGTGCTCCCGCCCGGTTCCGTTCGACGTCTCATGTGACGCCTCATGCGGCCTCTCACGCGACCTCGGTGACGAAATGGGACAGGCCTTCCGCGGCGTCCCCGAGCACGATGACCGCCGAGCGGACCACGTAAGCGGCGTCGCTTGGCGTGTTCGCCAGATAAAAGATCAGCAATGCGAGCAGGGACAGATGCGTCAGCTTTTTCACGGTCATGCCGGACCTCGCGGGAGACGGGGTGGACAGGCGCCGTCCACGCTCACCGGAGCCTCCCGCCATCCACGCTCGATGACATGTCGACCGCTCGTTTGTGTAATCGAGTGGAAACTCTGGGTGCCCTCTGTCCGGGAAGCGGGGCAGGTGGCTCCGTTGACGACCGCGGTGCCGAACGTCCCGTCATCGCTCGACGTCCCTAAGGGGAACACTCTCCGTGAACAGTCCGGTGCGCCCGGACGGTGCGGGAGAGCGGGCAATGACGGGGAACGCGGGCAACGGTGTGAGACGGCCAGGACTGTGTGCGATGGCCAGGACCGGACGAGACGCCAGCCGCGGTGCGGCCGGCGCGGCATGCGCCCAGGGGTGCCCAGGGGTGCAGGGGCCCAGGGGGCCCGGCGGCGTCAGGAGGGCTTGAGGACGGTGGATATGAGGCCGTCCGGCCCGACCCGGCGGACGATCCCGCCGTACTGGGCGATGTAGACCGCGCCGGTGCCGTCGACGGCGATCCCGGTCGGCGCGTAGACCCGGGCCTCCCGCGCGTCGCCGCCGTCCCCGGGCTCGGTGGCGGCGCGGGACCCGGCGAAGGTGCTGATCACGCCGGTGGCCGCGTCCACCAGCCGGATCACGTTGTTCGCGTAGTCGGCGATGTAGAGATCACCGTTCGGCGCGAGCGCGATCCCGCTGGGATCCCCGAGCGTCACCGCGGTCGCCGGGGAGCCGTCCCCGGCGCTGCCGACCGGCGGCGGTGAGGCGGTCGGCGTGGGCGACGCCGTGCCCGTCGCTGACGGTGCCGCGCCGGCGAAACGGGAGATGACGCCCTTCGGGCTGATCTTCCGGACTGTTTCCGTCCCTCTGTCGAGGATGTAGACGCTGCCGTCCCTGGCGATGACGACACTCGCCGGATTGTTCAACAGGGCGTCGGCGGCCGGGCCGTTGTCACCCGACGTCCCGCTGGTCGACGAGCCCGCGACCGCGGCGATGCGGCCGGTGGCGACCGTGACCTTCCGTACCCGGCTGCCTTCGGAAAAGAGGACGTCGCCGTTGTCGTCGACCGCGATCCCGCGTGGGCCCGACAGTTCCGCGGCGGCTGCGGCCCCGTTGTTTCCCGTGAATCCGTCCAGCTCGGAACCGCTGCCGGCGACCACGGAGATGCCGCCGTCCCTGGTGATCATGAAAACCTGGCCGTCGGAGGTGCTGGTGGCGACGTAGATCGCGCCGGCGGTGTCGACCGCCACACTGCCCGGTGAGGCCAGGACCTTCCGGCGGGCGTCGGTGTCGGCCGTGGGCTGTGCGCTCGCCCCGGCCGTCGGCCTCGGTGACGGCGGGCGGGAACCAGCCAGCCACTCGACGGTCCCGGCCGGGCTGAGCGTCAGGACGCGGCCGGCGCTGCTGTCCGACACGACGATGGTGCCGTCCGGGCCGATGGCGATGCCGTTCACCGAGGAGAGCGCGCCCGTGATGGTGGGGCCGCTGTACGCGGCCCGGCCCGGCCGTGGGCCGGAGCCACCGCGTGAGAGCGCGACCAGGATGACGGCGACCAGGACGAGTACCAGGACACCGGCGCCGATCCGGTTGCGCCGCGGCCCGAACAGGGCCGCCACACGCCGTG
>NZ_CEVIVC010000152.1:0-6896 GCF_982290645.1 Protofrankia sp. CiP1_Cm_nod4 | reverse complement strand
GTGTCGGACGCCGACCACCATGGCTGGGCCGTCGCCGGGCGTGTCTGTGCTGCCCGCGGGCGGGCTGTGGCCGCCGTGTCACCTCGAGCCGCTGTGTCACCTCGAGCCGCCGCGGTGACGGCGTCCGGCAGGCTGGTGGGTACTCCGCTGGCGGTCAGCCAGCCGGGGCCGTAGACGCTGGCCGCGGCCCGCGCCAGATCGATGGCGAACTCCTGGGCGGAGGAGTGCCGGGCGGGCGGGTGCTTCTCCAGCGCGCGCCCGATCACGGCGGCGACCGGCTCCGGGGCCTCCGTCAGGTGCGCGGGCGGCACGTTGAGGTGATGGTGGAGCATCGCCGGGACGCTCAGGTGCCGGTCGAACGGGGGCCGGCCGGCCAGCAGTTCGTAGAGGACGAGCCCGAGGGCGTACAGGTCCGTCGCCGGGCTGAGCCGGTCACCGCTGATCTGCTCCGGCGCCATGTAACGCGGCGTGCCCACCAGTCCGGTGGTGGTGGTCGCCGTGGTCTCGAGGATCTTGGCGATGCCGAAGTCGGTCACCTTGGGCAGGCCGGTGCTGGTGAACAGCAGGTTGTCCGGCTTGATGTCCCGGTGCAGGACGCCCCGCGCGTGCGCGGCGGCCAGCGCGGTGGCGGCCGACAGCCCGATCGCGCAGGCCGCCGGCTGCCTCGGCCCGCCAGGCCCGCCAGGCCCGCCGGACCCGGAAAGGCCGTTGCCACGCCGCTGCCGGCCGTCCGGGCCGGTGGCGAACCGCTGGCGCAGGCTGCCGCCGGTCAGTTTCTCCATCACCAGCAGGCACAGGCCACCGCGTTCCACATAGTCGTAGACCCGGACGACATGGGGATGGTCGAACCCGGCGAGCAGCCGCGCCTCCACCAGGAACCGTTCGCGGACCTCCTCGGCCCCGCCGTCCTCCTCGGGCAGCACCTTGACGGCGACATCACGCTGGATCAGTCTGTGCCGGCCGGCGAAGACCACACCGAAGCCCCCGCGGCCGAGCTCGTCACCGACGTCGTAGTCCGGTAACGCGGCCGCTACCCGTGCGCGGTCGACTGCCATGTCGTGGTCCTACTCGATTCCTCGGGGTCGCCGGCGCGCGGGAAAGGGAAGCGAACGAAGTACACAGGCCAACGAAGTGCCTGAAGTGTACGAAGTGCGTGGAGCGCACATGGTGGCACCACCGCCGGCCGCCAGCTGCCCGGGTGGCCGGCGACACGCGGTAAGGATCATGATCCGACGGTTCCCGGCCGGTCTACCCGGTCTGGGCAACGGTCGTGATGATGCCGGTGGTGCTGACGCGCCGGACGCGGTCGTTCTTGTCGTCGGCGATGTAGAGGTTGCCGGCGCCGTCGACGGTGACGCCGGTCGGGCTGGACAGCTGCGCCCGGACAGCCGCCGCGCCGTCCCCGGCGGAGCCGGCGGTCCCGTTGCCGGCGACAGTGGTGATCACGCCGTTGGTGGCAACCCGCCGGATGCGCTCGTTGCTGTAGTCGGCGATGTAGAGGACGCCGTCCGGGCTGAGGGTGGCGCTGGGGACGCGCAGCTGGGCCGCGGTGGCCGGGCCGCCGTCCCCGCCGTAGCCGGAGGTGCCGTTCCCGGCGGCGGTCGTGATGACACCGTCGGGGCTGACCTTGCGGATCCGCGCGTTGCCGAGCTCGGATATGTAGAGAGTGCCGTCAGCGGCCACGGCCAGGTTGTTGGGGTTCTTGATCTGGGCCTGGGCGGCCGGGCCGCCGTCGCCGGAGAAGCCGGCCGTGCCGGTGCCGACGACCGTCGTGATGATCCCCTGCGGGTCGATCTTCCGGATGCGCTGGTTGTCGTAGTCGGAGATGTAGACCGAGCCGTCCGCGGCGATCGCCAGCCCGTAGGGCTCGTTGAGCTGGGCCGCCGTCGCCGGGCCGCCGTCGCCGGAGAAACCCGCGGTGCCGGTGCCGGCGATCGTCGTGATGATCCCCCGCGGGTCGACCTTCCGGATGCGGTGGTTGTGCGAGTCGCTGATGTAGACGTTGCCGTCCGCGTCGACGGCCGTTGTGGCCGGGCTGTCCAGCTCCGCCTGGGTGGCCGGGCCGCCGTCGCCGCCGAAGCCCGCGTTGCCGCTGCCGGTGCCGGCGACGGTGGCCACGGTTCCGTCCGGGGAGATCTTGCGTACCTGGTGGCTGGTCCAGTCGGTGATGTAGAGCGCGCCCGCCCGGTCGATCGTGACGTCGTACGCGTCCAGGCCGGGCAGGGTCAGCGCCGTGCCCGAGTAGGCGGTGCCCGGGACGAACAGCGCGGAGCGCTGGGGCGGGGCGTCTGCGCCCGAGGCCGCCACCAGGGTGATGCCGACGCTCAGCGCGGCGACCACGACGAACACGACTCCGGTGATCAGCCACATCCGGCGGCGGGACGGCCGTCGCTGGCCCTGCGGCCATCCCGGGCCGGGTCCCGGGGGTGGCTGCGGGCCCGCGGGCACCCGCCCGTCCCGGGGCCCGGACGGCCCGGACGGCCCGCCGCCGGGAGCGAACGGGCTGGGCTGCCACCAGTCCGTACCGGGCCGGCCCGGCGGGGGGTACGGGGCCGGGCCGGCCGGCGCCGCCGGCGGGAAGGCGTCGGGGGTGCCCGGCGGCGGCCCACCGGCCGGCGGGGCCGGTGCCGGGTATCCCGCCGGTGGCGCCCAGTAGGGGGCCTGGGGCCCGGCGGCGGCCCGGCCGCCGTACGGAGGCTGGTACGCCCGCGGCTGCGGCTGCTGCGGCTGTTGCCCGGACCATCCCGGCTGTGGCTGTGGCTGTGGCTGTGGCTGTGGGCTCGCGGGCCACGGCCGCGGCGGCTGGGGACCGGATCCCGGCGTCCCGGGCTGCCCGGACGGCGTTTCCACGCCCCGGACGGTCGGCTCCGACCCGGACGCCTGGCCCAGCGCCGCGTGCCGCACCTCGTCGTCCAGCAGCACCTTGATCCCGCAGCGGGCGAGCCAGTTCGGGCCGAACGCGCCCGCGGCGGCCCGGGCGAGCTCGAGGGCGAATGCGGTGGCGCTGGTGAAGCGGGCGGCGGGCTCCTTGGCCAGCGTGCGCATGATGACCGCGTTGAGGGCGGCGGGCATGTTCTCGAGCGGGAGCGGGGTGACGTTGAGATGGTGGTTGACGAGCGCGCCCACGGACAGGGAACGGCCGAAAAGAGGACGTTGGGCGAGTAACTCGTAGAGCACTCCGCCGAGCGCGTAGAGATCGGTGGAGGCGTGCAGCCGTCCCCCGGTGATCTGCTCGGGGGCCATGTAGCGCGGTGTCCCGAGAATCCCGCTGGCGGTCGTCTCGGTGCCCTCGAAAATCTTCGCGACGCCGAAGTCGGTGACCTTCAGCAGCCCGTCGGAGGCGAACATCATGTTGTCGGGCTTGATGTCCCGGTGCAGGACGTTGTGGGCGTGCGCGGCCTGCAGCGCCGCCGCGGCCGCCAGGCCCAGCGCGCAGGTGGCCTCCGGCGGGATCGGGCCGGTCGCCAGCCGCTGGCGCAGGGTGCCGCCGGGGAGCAGTTCCATGACGAGCAGGCAGGTGCCCTGATGCTCGATGTAGTCGTGGATGCGCACGATGTGCGGATGGTCGAGTTCGGCCAGGACGCGCGCCTCGGCGAGGAAGCGGGTCCGCAGGTCCGCGTCGTTGGCCGTGTCGAGCAGCACCTTGATCGCGACGTTGCGGCCGATCAGCCGATGGCGGCCGCCGAGGACCAGCCCGTAGCCACCGCGGCCGAGTTCACTCTCGACCTGGTATCCGGGGAGAGCGGCCTCCACCAGGGAGCGATCAATCAACAAAGGTCAGTTCCGTCCGCCACCGTATGGACAGCTGTTCCCGCATCCGCGCCGGAGCCGCAGAACAACCGGAGCCGCAAAACAGTCGTGAGTGTACGACCGTCACCGTCCGCCGATCCCGTCGCGGGTCACAACCGGCGCTGACAGATGGGTGACACGAATCATAGCCAGCGACAGCCGGTCACGTTCATGATCTATCCGTATCCGCGGTGTCACATCTACTGGTGGACGGCCTGCGCCGGCTCCCGGCGGTACCGCGCCGCCGCGGCGGCCCGCCGGGTGACGCGCGCGGTGACCTGCTGGGCATGCGGTGACGTGGACCCGGCACGGGGGCATGCAGCATCGTGGGCATGTCGCAGCCGCGCCCGCAGCCGTCCAGCCGGGAGGTTCCCGAAGATCATGTCGTCCATCGAGCCGTCCCACGGTGCCGTCCAGCACGATTCCCTGATAACCGGCACGCCGGAATGGGCGGCGCTTGAGAAGCACCACGCGGAGCTCGCCGGTGTCCACCTGCGCGGCCTGTTCGACGACGACCCGCGCCGGGGCGAGACGTTCACCGCGGCGGCCGACGGCCTCCACCTCGACTTCTCCAAGAACAGGATCACCGCCCGGACGGTGGAGCTGCTGGTCGCCCTGGCCGAGCGGGCCCGGCTGCGGGACCAGATCGAGGCCATGTTCACCGGCCAGCGGATCAACACGACCGAGGGCCGGGCGGTGCTGCACGTCGCGCTGCGCGCCCCCGCGGACGCCGTCATCGAGGTGGACGGCGTGAACGTGGTGCCCGCGGTGCACGCCGTGCTCCAGCGGATGTCCGCGTTCGCCGACAAGGTCCGTTCCGGGGTCTGGCGGGGCGCCACCGGAAAGCACATCCGGACGGTCGTGAACATCGGGATCGGCGGGTCGGACCTCGGCCCGGCCATGGCGTACGACGCGCTGCTGGACTACTCCGACCGCTCGATCCGGTTCCGTTTCGTCTCCAACGTCGACGGCACCGACATCTGGGAGGCGACGCACGACCTCGACCCGGCCGAGACGCTGTTCGTCGTCTCGTCCAAGACGTTCACCACCCTGGAGACGCTCGCGAACGCCCGCACCGCCCGCGCCTGGGTGACCGACGCGCTCGGGCCGGACGCCGTCCCGTCCCACTTCGTGGCGGTGTCGACGAACACGGCGGAGGTGACCGCGTTCGGTATCGACAGCGACAACATGTTCGAGTTCTGGGACTGGGTCGGTGGGCGCTACTCGGTGGACTCCGCGATCGGCCTCTCCCTGATGCTGGCGATCGGGCCGGAGCACTTCCGTGACCTGCTCGCCGGGTTCCACGCGATGGACGTCCACTTCCGGACGGCTCCGTTCGAGCGGAACCTGCCGGTGCTGCTGGGGCTGCTCGGCCTGTGGTACCGGGACTTCTTCGGCGCGCAGACCCACGCCGTCCTGCCCTACAGCCACTATCTGGGACGGTTCCCGGCGTACCTGCAGCAGCTCGACATGGAGAGCAACGGCAAGTCCGTGGACCGCTCCGGCCGGCCGGTGTCCACGCCCACCGGCCCGGTGGTGTGGGGCACGCCCGGGACCAACGGCCAGCACGCCTACTTCCAGCTCCTCCACCAGGGCACCGCGCTGGTCCCGGCCGACTTCATCGGCTTCGTCCACCCGGACCACGACGTGCCGGCGAGCCCGGACACCGGGACGGACCACCACGTCCTGCTGATGGCGAACTTCTTCGCCCAGACCGAGGCGCTCGCCTTCGGCCGCAGCGCCGAGCAGGTCGCCGCCGAAGGGGCCGACCCCGCCCTCGTCCCGCACCGGACGTTCCCGGGGAACCGGCCGACCAGCACGATTCTCGCGGACCGGCTGACGCCGTTCACCCTCGGTCAGCTCATCGCCCTCTACGAGCACAAGGTCTTCACCCAGGGGGCGCTCTGGGACATCAACAGTTTCGACCAGTGGGGCGTGGAGCTCGGCAAGCTGCTGGCACAGCGCATCATTCCGGAACTGTCAGCGGATACCACGGACAGTGACGACATTGCCGGGGCCGCCGGGGCCGCCGGGGCCGGGCGGCTGGACCACGACAGCTCCACCAACAACCTCATCCGCCGCTTCCGCGAGGCCCGGCGCGCATCGAGGTGACCCGGGTGGCGGCCCGCGCCGGCCCGGTGACCGTCAGGAGCCGGCCCGTGGGCCGCCCGGCGGCTCCCACCGGGCCCGCGCCCCGGGAGAGTCGGAATCTTTGGTCACGCTCGGTAGTATCGCTGTGTCGAGTGTGTGTATCTCGTGGCTCGGGGAAAGACCACGGCTGTTGACGATTCTCATCCGGTCTCGTCCGGAGGTGTGGCAACGGGTGACAGTGGTGGGAAGCCGGCGGTATCACCGGGGGGCAAAAGCATGCAGGTGCAGGCCGGTCGGCTGCGCATGTCGGTGACGCGGTCCGAGTGCGAAGTGATCATCGTACTCGACGGCGAGCTCGACACCCGCGGCCGGTTGCGATTCCGTCAGCAGATCCATGAGCTGCTCGGCCGTGGCGGCACCGACGTGGTGGTGGACGTCGGCGGCCTGACCGCCATCGACATCGCCGGGATGGCCGCGCTCCTACGGGCCGACCTGCTGTTGCGCGGGGTCCACTCGACCGTGCGGATCCGGGGGGCGTCCCCGGCGTTCATGGCGCTGCTGCGTTCCACCGGCCTGACCGGCCGGCTGCAGGTCGAGCCCGGGCCGCGACGGTCAGCCACCGGTGCGGCGGCCCGGGCCACCGCCACCAGCTCCGCGCACTGACCGGCCGCGCGAGCCGGCGCGCTGGCGGTGGCCACGCGCCGGCCACGGGCCGGCCACGAGTACCGGTCAGGGGCGCTGCGGGTGCCGGCCGGGTGTGCCCTCATCGGGCGCACCGGCCAGCGCGCGGACACCCGCCCTTCTCCGTGCCGCGAGGTTTCCCTCTCCACGCGGCTGTCGCACTCCCCTGCCGACGGCCGCCTTCGGCGGATCCGTTACAGCCCCAGCAGGTTACGTACCCCGGCATGTGACGCGGACGCGCATGACAGCTGGCACGCGTGACGCTGCCAGCGGCCTCGGGTACCCGTCGACGGCCCCGGACGGCGAGCTGGCCGGGGGCGGGGGCTGGTCAGGGG
>NZ_CEVIVC010000151.1:0-11389 GCF_982290645.1 Protofrankia sp. CiP1_Cm_nod4 | reverse complement strand
CGCGGCGGCCACCGGGACCGCCCGCCGAACCCGATACCTCCCGCCCCCGGGTACGACGCGTACGGCCAGCCCCTCTCGGGCGGGTACGGCCAGCCGGGCTCCTACGGCCAGCCACCCCAGGCCGGTGGGTACGGGCAGCCGGGCGGCTACGGCCAGCCGCCGCAGGCCGGCTACGGTCAGCCGCCGCAGGCCGGTGGGCACGGGCAGCAGGCCTACGGCGGCTACGGCCAGCCGGGCTCCTACGGCGGCCAGCCCCCGCAGCCCGGCGAGGGCCAGCCGCCCCACGGCCAGCCCGGCCGGTAGGGCCCACCCGGGCTTGGCTTCCCGCGCCCGGCCGGCACGGCCTGGCCGGGCACGGGCCCTCCTGGCGGATGCCCGGCCCCACAGCCGGGCCGACTCCCCGTCACGTCCGGAAATGTCCGACCCCTCCTCTATGATTCGAACATATGTTCGCCAACGGGGAGGTCGTCATGGCTGTCAGCACCGCGCGGCTGCGGGCCGAGTCCAGGCGTCTGCGAGCGCTCGGGTGGTCCTACCGGCGGATCGCCCTGGAATGGCAGCGCCGGTACCGGCTCAACGCCCGGGTCGCCTTCCGGCTCGCCCACGGCTGGACGCAGGAGGAGGCGGCCCGGCGCTGGAACGCCCGCTGGCCCGGCGACGACGCGCCGAAGACGGGCAAGTCCTTCTCCTACTGGGAGGTCTGGCCCGCCCGCGGCGGCCGGGCCCCGTCGACCCGGACGCTCCACCGGCTGGCCGAGCTGTACCTGTGCCGTCCTGGCGACCTTCTCGACGGGGACGACTTCGGCCGTCTCGACACGGGCCGCGACGAGGTCCCGCGAGGCCGCGGGACCGTGTGCGGGCCCGCGGCCGCCCCGGCGCGCCCCGGCCGGCTGGTCCCCGTCCCGCGCGAACACCGCGCCGGGCCGGCGGCGCCGGCCGGCGACTGCGGCCCGCGCGTCGGCCACCCGGCCTGCCGGGCCTCCCGTCATCCCGTCTGAGCAGGGGCTATGTCCTGATCAACGCCGTTCCCGGCGGATGCGCACAGGCCGCCTGACGTCAGTACAGTCGGAGCGGAACGGTCCCTGGCCGCTGGCTGTGCCGTCGGCTTCGACGGCGCGTTGCCGGCCACCTGCTTCTCCGGAGAGTCCCGTGTCCGCTCGACTGGTTGTTCTCGCCTCCGGGGTGGGCACCACCTTGCAGGCCGTATTGGACGCCTGCCGGGATCCATCCTTCGGCGCCGAGGTCGTTGCCGTGGGCACGGACCGCTTCGGCACCGGCGCGCAGGACCGGGCGGTGGCCGCCGGTACCCCGGTCTTCACCGTCCGTCTTGAGGATTTCCCGCGCCGGGAGGCGTTCGACGAGGCCACGGCGGAGCGGATCGCCGCTTATGATCCGGATCTGCTGGTGCTCGCCGGCTACATGAAGATTCTCGGAAAGCGGGTCATCGGACGTTTCCGCACGGTGAACACCCACCCGTCGCTGCTGCCCGCCTTCCCCGGCGCCCACGCCATCCGGGACGCACTCGCGCACGGGGTGAAGGTCAGTGGTGTCACGGTCCACTGGGTCGACGAAGGCGTCGATACCGGGCCGATCCTTGCGCAGGCGACGGTGGGCGTGGAAGCGTCCGACACGGAAGAGACCCTGCGTAGCCGCATCCAGGCGGTGGAGCGCGTCCTGTACGTACAGACGATCGGCCGGATCGTCCGGTCGGAGGAGGGGACATGACATCCGCACAGGTCCCGCGGGAGTCCTCGGCCGACGAGCCGGTGGCGGGAGCGCAGGATTCCCCGCCCATCGACGCGGCCTCGTCCGGTGGCGGCGAACTGGTCGCGACGGGGCGGCGCCCCATCCGGCGGGTGCTGGTCAGCGTCTACGACAAGACCGGTCTGGCCGAGCTGGCGGCCGTGTTCGCCGAGGCCGAGGTAGAGATCGTCTCCACCGGTTCGACCGCGCAGGTCCTCGCCCGGCACGGCCTGGCCGTCACGCCGATCAGCACCCTCACCGGGTTCCCCGAGATCCTCGGCGGGCGGGTGAAGACGCTGCACCCGCGGGTGCACGCCGGTCTGCTCGCCGACCTGCGCAACGTCGAGCACGCCGAGACGCTCGCCGAGCTCGACATCGAGCCGTTCGACCTCGTCGTGTCCAACCTCTATCCCTTCCGGGAGACGGTGGCCGGCGGTGCCCCCGAGGACGAGGTGATCGAGCAGATCGACATCGGCGGCCCGGCGATGATCCGGGCCGCCGCGAAGAACCATCACACCGTGGCCGTGGTGGTCTCCCCGGCGGACTACCCGGAGCTGGTCGCTGCGATCCGGGCCGGTGGTTTCGACCTGGCCGCCCGCCGCCGGCTCGCCGCCCGCGCCTTCGCCCACACCGCCGCCTACGACGTCGCGGTCGCGTCCTGGTTCGCCAGTGTGGGCGCCCCCGACCAGGTCGCCCGGGAGTCCGGCTGGCCGGACACGGTCGCCGCGGTGTGGCGCCGCGCCGAGGTGCTGCGCTACGGCGAGAACCCGCACCAGCGGGCCGCGCTGTACGTCGCCGAGAACGACGGGCCGGGGCTTGCCGACGCCCGGCAGCTGCACGGCAAGCCGATGTCGTTCAACAACTTCACCGACGCGGAGGCGGCCCGCTCCGCCGTGGCCGACTTCGGCGAACCGGCCGTAGCCGTGATCAAGCATGCCAACCCCTGCGGCCTGGCGATCGGCCGTGACATCGCCGACGCGCACCGCAAGGCGCACGCCTGCGACCCGGTGTCCGCCTTCGGCGGGGTCATCGCGACGAACCGCCCGGTCAGCGTCGCCCTGGCCGGGCAGATCGCGGAGATCTTCACCGAGGTCGTGGTGGCACCCGGCTACGACGACGGGGCAGTGGAGATCCTGGCCCGCAAGCCCTCGGTCCGCCTGCTGGAGAGCCCCCTGCCGCCGCACCCGCACGGGGTGCAGATACGCCAGGTCTCCGGCGGGCTGCTGCTGCAGTCCCGCGACGCGCTGGACGCCGCCGGTGACGACCCCTCGGGCTGGACGCTGGAGGCCGGCTCGCCCGCGGACGAGAGCACCCTGGCTGACCTCGCCTTCGCCTGGAAGGCCGTCCGGTCGGTGAAGTCGAACGCGATCCTCGTCGCCGCCGACGGCGCCACGGTCGGTGTCGGCATGGGGCAGGTGAACCGGGTGGACGCCGCCCGGCTCGCGGTGGCCCGCGGAGGTGACCGTGTGAAGGGGGCGGTGGCCGCCAGCGACGCCTTCTTCCCCTTCCCGGACGGGCTGCAGGTGCTCATCGGCGCCGGGGTCCGCGCGGTTGTCGAGCCGGGCGGGTCCGTCCGCGACGAGCAGGTCGTGGCGGCCGCGCGGGACGCCGGGATCGCCCTCTACTTCACCGGCGTCCGGCACTTCACGCACTGACAGTCACGCACTGACGGTAGCCGCCAGAAGCGTCCCGAGCCTTCGGGCCCGTGGACGCGGTGCTTACTGACAGTGCTCAGCGGAAATGGCGCTCAGCGGAAACGACGTCCGAATCCGCCGCGTCCTGACCAGGGTGCGGCGGCCGGCGGGGCCGGGTCGATGTCGGGGTCACGGGCGGACGTCGGCCGCACAGCCGGCGTCTCGGTGGCGACGGCATCGTCGGCCCGCCGCTGTGACGCGCGTACCTGTGGCGTGCGTACCTGGTCGTCGGTGCCGTCCGGGTCCGTGCGTGGCGGCCGGACGGCACCGACGCCTCATGAGATGGACGCGGACTCCGCCGCTGCCGCCCCACGCCGCGACGTGCTCGTGGTAGTGCCGTTCGAGGACGCCGGGATGGCCCCACCGGGTGTGTCGTTGGTGGGGACGTAACGCTGCGCCACCCAGTCCAGGGCCTCCCGCCAGCTCGCGCCGTACAGGACCGAGATCCTGTCCGCCGTCTGCCGCGCGAGAGCCTGGACGAACACCCGGTCGTCGTTGTCCAGGTGCCGGGCGTCCCCGAAGGTCTCCCAAGCCCGGAACATCAGCTCCTGCAACTTCTTGCTGTGTGGCGATTCGTCTGTCACGGCCCACTCCCTCCACTCCGGTCCCATTCCGGTGGTTGCGGCGGAAGTGTCCCCTAGTCCCGTGTGGAGGCTTCACCCGGGGTCTAAAAAATTGCGATCCGACGAATGATCGTAAGTTTTCGCGATTGCCGGCGCGGCACTGGGCGCTCCGCCCACCTGAAGATCGATAATGCCCTGGACCTGCTCGGACAGGACGGGACAGCCTGATCGGCAGGTCTCGGCGGCTCCCGGGACGCGACGTGACCGCGGGGTCGCCGTACCGGCACCACATCCGAACGCCCGTCCCAACGCCTTCAAGGGCCACCGCGGTCTGGAGGCTGTCTTCCGGGTGGGCTGCCGTGGCCGTGGGGCCGCCTTGCCGGTGGGCTGCCGTGGCCGGAGGCCGCCTTCCCGGTGGGCATAGACTGCCCTGCGTGGTTGGGGTGAGTGGCAGGGGAACCGTGTCCGGACAGGGGCTGCCGGTTCCGGCCGGCCTCCCGGCCGGCGGGGCGCGGCCGTGCCGGTGCCGGTGCTGGTGACCCCACTATGAGCGCCGGCCGCCGGCAGCACCTGGCCCGGAGACGCTCGCCGCCGGGCTGGGACCCGGTGCTCACGGTCGTGCTGGGCGCGGCGATCGTCGCTCTGGTGTTCGTGTCACAGGATCACTGGCGACGCGGGCTGCTCGGGCTGGGCATCGTCCTGCTCGCCGGGGCCGTCCTGCGGCTGGTCCTTCCTGCCCGGCGGGCCGGGCTGCTCGCCGTCCGGAGCAGGGTTTTCGATGTCGCGACGCTCGCGGCACTCGGCGTGACGATCATCGCGGTGACGTTGGCGGTACCGGCCCCGGGGTCATGAGGGCCGTGGCGGCCGCGGTCGTCATCCCCTGGCCGGCATCCAGCGGTGGGCGGCCAGGATCTGTGCCAGCTGTGGCTGGGGAGTGCCGCTCCCGGTGGGCGTTCCGCGGTGAGCGGCCGGGCTCGTACCGGCCGTGGCCGGGGCGGGCTCAGGAATGTCGCACTCGGCGGCGCGCGGCGGCGGGGCCGCTGCCGGCGGGTATTCGGGGCGGAGCATCCGTTGCGGCGATCCCGGTGGTCCCGCGGGCGGCCCGGCCGGCCCGAGGGGCGGAGTTCGCCGCCCATCTCGCAGGCGATCGCGGTAGCCTCTCGATATCCGGAGCATTGTCCGAACATCATCCGAATACCATGTTCAGCTAAGCGGGGCGAACAGCACACATGCCGGCTCATAGCGTCCCCCTGATCCCCGGTGACGGGAGCGGGCCCGGGTACACCGAGACGGCGGCTCGAGTGCCCGCGGCGGCTGCCTCGTTCGTGGGCTGCGGTTTCGGCGCCATCCACGATCCGAAGCCGGACCGTACCGGCCCGGCCGCCGACGGGACGGCGGAATACATTGACGCCATCATCGAAAAACTGAGGGGCTGACACCGATGGGTGGGAAGGTAACCGTTGTCGGAGCTGGTTTCTATGGTTCCACGACCGCGCAGCGCCTTGCTGAGTACGACATTTTCGACACGGTTGTCCTCACCGACATCATCGAGGGCAAACCGCAGGGGCTCGCTCTCGACCTGAACCAGTCGCGGCCGATCGAGGGTTTCGAGACCACGGTTGTCGGGACGAACGACTACGCCGACACCGAGGGGTCGGACGTCGTCGTCATCACCGCCGGCCTGCCGCGCAAGCCGGGCATGAGCCGGCTGGACCTGATCGAGGTCAACGCGAAGATCGTCCGACAGGTGTCGGAGAACATCGCGAAGACCTCGCCCGAGGCCGTTGTCATCGTGGTGTCCAACCCGTTGGACGAGATGACCGCGCTCGCCGCGAACGTCCTCGGTTTCCCCCGCGGCCGGGTCATCGGCCAGGCCGGCCTGCTCGACACCGCCCGTTTCACCAACTTCGTCGCGGTGGAGCTCGGCGTGCCGGTGAAGTCGGTGCGCACGCTCACCCTGGGCTCGCACGGCGACACCATGGTCCCGGTGCCCTCGCACTCCACGGTGGACGGCAAGCCGCTCGCCGACCTGCTCCCCGCCGAGAAGATCGAGGAGCTGGTGACCCGGACCCGTAACGGCGGGGCCGAGGTGGTCGCGCTGCTCAGGACCGGGTCGGCGTACTACGCGCCGTCCGCCGCCGCCGCCCGGATGGTCAAGGCCGTGGCCGAGGACTCCGGCGCGGTGATACCGGCATGCGCGTGGGTGGACGGCGAGTTCGGCATCTCCGGTGTCTATCTCGGCGTGTTCGCCGAGATCGGCCGCGGCGGCGTGAGGAAGGTCGTGGAGATCGACCTGTCCGAGCAGGAGAAGGCCGCGCTGTCCGCTGCCGCCGAGGCCGTCCGGGCCAAGCAGGCCGACGTCGCCAACCTGTAACGTTCTGAATCTGTAACTTTCTGTAGCAGCTGCTGGCTGCCACGGCGCGTTGCCGTAGCGGCCAGCAGCTGGTCGACCGTCCTGTGGCCGCGCCGCCGACCGCGGGACGGACCGGCCGGCGGGACGAGCCGGGAGCGGCACGGCCGGCGCGGCACGGCCGGCGCGGCGGGATGCCGGCGGCACGAGGGCACCAGCTGGCTGACGGCCCATCGCCCGCCCCGGCCGGTGCGCTCACCGCCAGCCGGCCACCAGCTTGCGCACGGCCAGCCGGGCCAGTGACGCGGTGGGGATTGTGCCGCGTCCCAGGCCGATCTCCAGCAGGGTGTCGAAGAGCTCGGTGCGGTGGCTCGCGGCCGCGACGGCGGCGTCCATCAGGGTGCGATGCCGGCCGGCGAGCTCGGCCAGCAGAGTGGTGTGGCGCAGGTGCCGCCCGAGCTCGCGGTCGAGGGCGTGCCGGTAGGCCGCGCCGGCCGCGCCCGGCGCGGCGGTGACGGCGGCCTGGCCGGCGAGCGAGCCGGACAGCAGGGCGTAGTAGATGCCCTCACCGGTGAGCGGGTTGATCAGTGACGCGGCGTCCCCGGCGAGCAGCACCGGGCCGTCGGGCTGGCGGGGCCGCCAGGTCGACAGGGGCAGGTGGTGGGCGCGCAGCGTCCCGGGATACGCGGGCTGGTCGGCGAGCATCCGGGCCAGGGTGCCGTACAGGACGGCCCGGCCGCTACCGCCACCATCGCCGCCACCATCGCCGCCGCCACCGTCGCCGTGCATCTCGTCGAGCTTGGAACGCAGCATCCCGTAGCCGATGTTGGCGCGGCCGTCCCCGATCGGGAACGACCAGGCGTAGGCCGGCCAGCCCTGGTCGGTCATCTCGATGAGCTGCTCGGGCGGGCGGTCGGCGGACGGCGCGTCGGCGTACCCGCGCACGGCGATGGCCAGCGCCTCCGGCGGGTTCGGCCCGATGCCCAGGGCGCGCCGGGTGGCCGAGTTCGCCCCGTCCGCCCCGATCACCACCCGGGCCCGCAGGTGGCCGTTGACCAGCACCGGATCGCCGGCGGCGCCGCCCGCCACCACCGAGCGCACCCGTTCGCGCCGCAGGACGGCTCCGCGCGCGCGGGCGGCGGCGACCAGGCGGGCGTCGAAGATCTTGCGTGGCACCACGTAGTTCGCCCGCGGGCACGGGGTCGCCACCTGCGCGCCGCCCGGCGCGCGCAGCCGCATCCGGTCCACCGGCGTGAACCCGGCGGCCGCGTCCGGCACGCCGAGCGCGCGCAGGACGTCCAGGCCGTGTGGGGCGATGCCGTCACCGCAGGCCTTGTCCCGGGGGAAGTCCGCGGCGTCGAGCAGCACGACGCGGGTGTGTGGCCGCAGCTGCAGCGCGCGCAGGGCGGCGGCGCAGCCGGCCGGGCCGGCGCCGACGACGAGCAGGTCGATGGTCCCGGCCGGGCCGGCCTCGGTGGCCGGCCCGTGCGCCGCCGGGGACGCGGCCGGGGACGCAGGGGAGACGGTCGCGGACGCGCTCATGGTGTTGGGAGATGTCGGTGTCGCCACATCGGCCCAGTGTCCCAGTGCGTTGGGCACACGCCCGCGTGAGGAGGTTCGTACAGTTCATCAGGTGGATGCCCTTGCGCAGGTGGCCGCCTGGCCGGTGGAGAACGCGGCCGTCGCGGTGCTCGTCTCCGGTGGTCCCGCGGATTCCGCCGGTGATGCCCCCGGCGCGGTCACGGCCGCCGGGCCGGTCGGGGACGCCTGGTCGGTCGGGGACGCGGGCAGGCTGTTCCGGCTGGCGTCGGTGTCGAAGCTGCTGTCCGCCTACGCGGTGCTGATCGCCGTGGAGGAAGGGGTCTTCGCCCTCGACGACCCGGCCGGCCCGCCGGGCTCGACCGTCGCGCACCTGCTTGCCCACACCTCGGGCCTGGAGTTCGCCGGCAGCCGGCCGCGGGCCGAGCCCGGGGCGCGGCGGATCTACTCGAACACCGGTTTCGAGCTCCTGGGGGAGACGCTTGAGAAGGCGTCCGGGATCGCCTTCCCCGACTACCTGGCCGAGTCCGTGTTCGCGCCGCTGGGGATGGGCTCCTCCGAGCTGCGGGGCTCGCCCGCGCACGCGGTGTGGTCGAACCTGCACGACATGATCCGTTTCGCCGCCGAGCTGCTGGCGCCGCGCCTGCTGGCTCCCGCCACCTTCGCGCTGGCGACGTCGGTGGCCTTCCCCGGCCTCGTCGGTGTGCTGCCGGGCTTCGGCGCGCAGAAGCCGAACGACTGGGGGCTCGGTTTCGAGATCCGCGGCGGGAAGCAGCCGCACTGGACGGGCAGCACCAACTCTCCCGCCACGTTCGGTCACTTCGGCCGGAGCGGGACGTTCCTGTGGGTGGATCCCGCGCCGCGGGCGGCCTGTGTGGCGCTGACCGACCGCGAGTTCGGCACCTGGGCGGCGCAGGCGTGGCCGGTGCTGTCCGACGACGTGGTGGCCGCCGTCCGCGCGGCCGGTATCCCGGGCTGAGCGCGTTACCCGTGCCGGCGTGCTCCCGCGCCCGGCGGGGGCCGGGCCACCGGGTGGATCCCGCCGCCCGGCCGGTACGGCGGGCCCGCCGGGTGTGATGGCACCGGGCTCGTGGGTAGTTAGCAACCGATGGCCAATCCGATCAGCGCGGTCCGCTCCGGGGCACGGAAGGCATCCGGCGTCGCGGGTTCCGTACGCCGCGGGAGACCCTTTGTCGACCATGCCATACGTGGCTATCACCGGTATGTCGAGGACGGCGGTGACCGGCTCGCGGCGGCTGCCACGTATTTCGCCTTCCTGTCCTTCTTCCCGCTGGTGGCGCTGGCCTTCTCGATCACGGGGTTCGTGGTCGACGCGTATCCAGACGTCCAGCAGGAACTGGTCAACCAGATCAACAGTTATCTGCCGGGGATGGCGGACAAGCTCGACATCGCCAGTATCGGCAACTCGAAGGTCGGGGTCGGCCTGATCGGTCTGGCCGGTCTGCTGCTGGCCGGGCTGGCCTGGATCAACGCGCTGCGGGACGCCATCCGGATCATCTGGCACCAGAGTGTGGACGTCGGCAACGCGCTGGTGCGCCGGCTGCGGGACCTCGGCGTCCTAGTCGGGCTCGGGCTGATCGTGTTCGCGTCCATCGCGGTGACCAGCGTCATCACCTCGGTGTCGGGGACGTTCCTGGAGGGGATCGGCCTGTCCGGGAGCACCGCGGCGACGGTGGTGACCACGCTGCTCGCCCTCGGCATCGCGCTGGCACTGGATGTGACGATCTTCCTGTGCCTGTTCCTCTGGCTGCCGTCGATCACTGACCGTCGCCGGGTGGTGCGCGGGGCCATGCTCGGCGCCGTCGGGGTGGAGAGCCTCAAGCTCCTCGGCACCTGGCTGGTCGGGATGACGACCGGTAATCCCGTGTACGGGACGTTCGCGGTGATCGTCGGCCTGCTCATCTGGATCAACATCGTGCTGCGCTGGACCCTCCTGGTCGCGGCGTGGACGGTGACCGCCCCCTACGACTCCGACGTCGTCCCGTCCGGCACCGCCGTGGCTGTCCCGGGTGACGGTGCCACCGAGGCCGCCGTGGCTGTTCCGGATGACGGCGCCACGGAGGTTGTCACGGCCGTCCCGGATGGCGACACCGAGGCCGCCGGGGGAGCGGCCGGAGCGGCCGGACCGGCCGGTGACCCGCCACCCGCCGGTTCGCCGGCGGCCAGGCCGCCCACCGGCGCTGTTGCCGGCTCCGCCGATGACGGGGTGGACGTGCCGGCGCTTCGGCCAGGGCCGTCGGCAGCGTCGCCACGCGGTTGAGGCACGATCCGCACGAGCCCGCTCCCCGGAACCGTGACCGGGGCGGCGGACGCGGGCGGGTCCCGCGCCACCGCGGGCCGCGCCGCCGTTCCGGGCGGCATGCCGACGCCCGGGAGCGGTCGCCGCGCACGACGTCGGCGCAGGGCCAGCGCCACGGCGAGCAGCGTCACCGCGACAGCGGTCCAGGTGACCGGACCAACGGTGTGACCGCCGCTGGACGCCTCCCTGGACGTCTCTCCGGACGCCTCCGCCGTGCCACGTCCGTCCGTGCCGGCCCCGTTCCGGCCGGTGCCCCCGTCGTGACCGGCGCCTGCCCGGGCCGGCCCGCTGGCGGCCGCGTGCGCCACGTGGGCCGCGGGCTCGGCGTGCACCGCCGCGTCGACCCGGGGCAGCAGCTGCCCGACCGCGGTGACCGAGCCGACGTGCGTGAACCCCCAGTCGAACAGGGCGCGGGCGTCGCCGGCGTACGCGGGTGCCGCCCGCAGCATGGTGACGATGAGCGTGTGGTCGCCGCGCCGGACCGCGCCGACGTAGGTGGCGCCCGCCGCGATGGTGTAGCCGTTCTTGACGCCGATCGTCCCCGGATAGGAACCGAGCAGGTCGTTGTGGTTCTGGATCTCGAAGGAGGCGCCGCCCCGGCCCCGGACCGTCGCCCGCGGGACCGTCAGGAACCCCTTCACCGCGGGACTGGTGAGAGCGGCCCGGCCCAGCAGAGCGAGATCGTACGCCGATGTCGCCTGGCCAGGGGCGTCCAGGCCGGTGGGGTCGCCGGCGTGGGTGGCGTGCGCGCCCAGGTCCGCCGCGGTCCGGTTCATCAGCGTGACCGTGGCCGCGGTGCCGCCGGCGGCCTCGGCGAGCGCGGTGGCCGCGTCGTTGCCACTTGCGACGATCATGGCGGTGGCCAGCTCCGCGACGCTGTAGGTCATGCCCGGCACGAGCCCGACCCGGGTCCCGTCGATCCGCGCGGCCGCGTCGCTGACCGTCACCTGCTGGGCTGGCGGCAGACGCGGCAGCAGGGTGAGCGCGGTCAGGATCTTGAGCGTGCTCGCCGGCGGGTACTGGCCGTGCGCGTCCCGCGCCGCGAGCACCGCGCCGCTGCCGGCGTCGGCGATGAGCCAGGCGGCAGCCGTGACCTGCGGGGGAGGCGGCAGCGCCTGCGGGCTGACCACCACCCCGTGGCTCGCGAGCGCCGGGCCGCCGAGGGCGTCCGCCGGGGACG
>NZ_CEVIVC010000150.1:0-11437 GCF_982290645.1 Protofrankia sp. CiP1_Cm_nod4 | reverse complement strand
TTATACGGCCGCCAGCAGGGCCACCACCGACAGTGGTGGGATCGGTGCCGACGGGGGCGGCGATGGGCTTGCCGGTGAGGGTGACCAGGTCCGCGAGCAGGGACAGTGGGGGCCACAGCCCACCGGCTCCCAGCAGGACCAGCCCGGCCGCCGCGGTCCGCAGCGCCGCCGCGGCCGTGCCCACAGCCGCGGGCACCGAAGATATGACCATGCTGGACGATGTGCCCGTGGACGATGTGGCCATGGTGGACGCCGACAGGCGCGGCACCTCCACCGCCCGCACCGTGGCGTCGCCGCCGCCGGTGGCGAGCAGGAGCCGGCCCTCCCCGCCGACGGCCCACGCCACCGACCAGACCGGGCCGGGATAGCCGGTGAGGGTGCGCAGGCAGGTGCCGCCGACCGGGTCCCACACCCGCACCGTGCCGTCGAAGCTGCTGGAGGCGAGTAGCGGAGCCCGGCCGTCACCACCGGCGGCCCACGCAACCGAACCGACTCCGTCGGTGTGGCCGGTGAGGGTGTGCAGGCAGGCACCGCTGGCCGGATCCCACACCCGCACCGTGCGGTCGCCGCCGCCGCTGGCGAGCAGGAGCCGGCCGTCCCGGCCGGTCACCCACGCCACCGTGTCGACCCCGCCGGTGTGGCCGGTGAGAGTGTGCAGGCAGGTGCCGGTCAGGGGGTCCCACACCCGTACCGTGCGGTCGTAGCCGCCGCCGCTGGCGAGCAGGTGCTGGCCGTCCCGGCCGGTCGCCCACGCCACCGAGTTGACCCCGTCGGTGTGGCCGGTGAGGTTGCGCAGGCAGCTGCCGGCGAGGGTGTCCCACACCTGCACCGTGGCGTCGCGGCTGCCCGCGGCGAGCAACGGCCGACTGTCACCGCCGGTCGCCCACGCCACCGACATGACGCTACGGGTGGGACGGCGGGTCATGGTGTGCAGGCAGGCGCCGGTGAACGGATCCCACACCCGCACCGTCGTATCCTCACTGCCGGTAGCAAGCAGCAGCCGTCCGTCGCTGTCGGTCACCCACGCTACCGACCAGACTCCGTTGGCATGGCCGGTGAGGGTGTGCAGGCAGGTGCCGGTGAACGGATCCCACACCCGCGCCGTGGCATCCTCACCACCGGTGGCAAGCAGCAGCCGCCCGTCCCGCTCGGCCGCCCACGCCACCGACATGACCGGGCCGGTATGGCCACCGGTCAGGGTGGTCGACGATTCGGCGACAGCGACATCACCTGGCGCCCACGGCTCGTCCCGCCGGGGAGCTGGTTCGGCCGGCCGCGCGTCGTCGGACAGGGGTGAGACCCTCGCGGGATCACCCGTGCGGCCCACGGTGCGGGCATGTGTGACCGCCCAGGCGCGTAGGGCGGCGTCCACGGGCGGGGTGGTGCTCGCCTGACCCGTCGGACCATTCTCCCGCTGCTCGTCCACGCCGCCTCGCCGCCCCGCCAGTGCTGTCGCCCGCCGACACCTGCCGACGTCGCCCCGCGGCGATCAGCGTAACCCCGGCGCATGCGGATCAGTTCGGTCAGCCGGCCGCCGGCGGCTGACCGCGACCGGCCAGCGGCCCGTGACAGCCTGGTGACGGTGCACTGTCAGCGGTCCCGGACGGTGATGCCTGCCAGGATCAGGTGGAGGAAGCGAGTGCTGCCGTCCCTGTCGGGCAGTGCGTTCTCCCGTACCCATGCCGCGCCGCCGAGCAGGTCGAACAGTTCCTCGGGGGTGAGGTCCGCGCGGACCCGGCCGGCGTCCTGAGCCGCCCGCAGCAGCTCCGCCCCGCAGCGGTGCATAGCCATGCACACGGCATGTGACGGTGTGCCCTCGTCGTACATGCTCTGCGTCAGGATCTCGACCAGCCCCCGGAAGGTGCTGAAGTGCTCGATGGCGTTGGCCATCCAGTCCGTCAGCGCGTGGAGCGGGTCGACGCCGTCGGCCCGCATGCCCTCGGCGCGCGCGACAAGCGCCTGCAGACCGTCCCTGGTCGTGGCCTCGACCAGACAGGCCCGGGTCGGGAAGTGCCGGTAGAGGGTGCCGATGGCGACCCCCGCCTGGCTGGCGATCTCCTCCAGTGACGCGTCGGAACCGGCGGCGTCGAACGCCTTGCGCGCGGCGCTGAGGATCGCGTCGTAGTTGCGTCTTCCGTCAGCCCGCTTGGGACGGTGGGCGATGTACGGTACGGCGCCTCCCATCGGCCCTCCTCTCGCGTCTCCCCGCTGGCAGCCTGAGCATTTCTCATGTTGGGAGCGCCCGGCAACAGGGATCCGATCATCAGTCGAGACAAACAGGGCGATCCACGACGTCGGGATGGCAGGGCCACCGGTCCACACGGCCACGCAGCCGGGCGGCCACGCAGCCGGGCGGGAAAGAAGTCAGACCTGTCCCGTCACGGCATAGTCGAGACTGTCGTTCAGGATGGCGTTCTGGAGTCGGCGCATCGTCTCACCGGGCTCGAGCCCGAGCTCGTCCCGTAGTACCCGCCGGGTGTGCTGGAACACCCTGAGCGCTTCGGCGCGGCGGCCCGACCGGTGCAGCGCGAGCATCAGCTGTTCCCGGAAGGCCTCGTGCAGCGGGTGCTCCTCGACCCAGTTCGTCAGGTCGCCCACCAGCTCACGGTGGCGTCCCGTCCGCAGCAGGCAGTACGCGATCGACTCCAGGCATTCCAGCCGTATCTCCTCCGCCCACCGTACGAAAGTGGTTGTGGTCGCGCCTCTGCCGATCCCGGCCAGCACGGGCCCGCGGAAAAGCCGCGACGCCGCGGTGAAGCTGACGAGCGCCCGCTCCGGATCAGGCATGCGGTTCTCCCGCCCGCGGGCATGCGACACCCGTAGTTCGCAGGTGTCCAGCAAAGCCTCGTCGACCGCGAGCAGATAGCCCTGCGGGTGCGTTACGATCACCGCGTTGCGCACCCTGAAATGGGCGAACATCTTACGTAGATGAGAAACGTAGACGTGCAGTCCGGCGCGCGCCCGGCGGGGCCGTTCCTCACCCCAGATCTCGCTGATCAGCTCCTCGGAGAAGACCGGGCGGTTCGCGCGGATGAGAAGCACGGCGAGCAGGGTCTCGATTTTGGCCGCGCTGATCGTCCTCGGACCGTCCCGGTCGCTCACCAGTTGGAGAGGGCCCAGCAACTCGAATCTCACGGCTTCTCTCACGACTTCCACAGCCCTGTCCTCTGCCGGATGAAGCCCCGTCCCGCGCGCAGGACGGGACGGATGTGGATGACGACGGTGCGGCGGGCCGGAGCCCGCTTCGCCTGACGCGGCACCAGCGGCGTGGTCGGGATACATGTGGGCGGGGTATCCGTCAGGCTCTCTCGCCGGCGAGCTCGGGCCGCGTGACCGGCTTCCTGGCACCGGTCAGCCCGAACACGGCCAGCGCGAGCGCTGTCGCGGTGTAGCCGACGCCGACGTAGAACGCGATCCGGTAGCCGTGGACGACGTCGGTGGCGGTGCCGGCCGTGCCGGCGGTCGCGGCGCCGAACACCGCCACCAGGATGGCCAGCCCGATCGAGCCGCCCAGCCGCTGCGAGACGTTGAGCACCCCGGCGGCGGCGCCGGCGATGCCGGGTTCCACGTCGGCCAGCGCGATCCGGGTGACCAGGGCGAACTGCAGCCCGATGCCGGCGCCGAAGAGCGTCATCGGCCCGAGCACGGCCGCGAGGTAGGAGCTGTGCTCGGTGATCCGGGTGAGCCAGACGGTTGCCGTCAGAGTGGCGGTCGCACCGACGATCAGGACGGGTTTGGCGCCGAACCGTTCGGACAGCCCGGACACCAGTGGGAGAACGCGAAGATCCCGATGCCCCACGGCACGAACGCCAGCCCGGCCTGGAACGGGGTCAGCCGCAGGATGTTCTGCAGGAACTGGGTGACGAAGAAGAAGATGGCGAAGATCGACCCGCCGAGCAGCAGCAGCAGGTTCGCGCTGACCCGGTTGCGGTTGCGGAACAGCGCGAGCGGGGTCAGCGGCGCCTCGGTCCGCCGCTCGACCGCCACGAAGGCGACCAGCAGCAGCACACCCACCACGGTCAGCGTCAGCAGTTCGGGCCAGCTGCCGGACGAGCTGCGGATCAGGACGTAGGTCAGCGCGGTGACCCCGAGGGTGGACAGCAGTGCCCCGGTGACGTCGAAGCGTCCGCCGGCCCGGTCCGACTCACGGATATGGACGGTCGCGAGCGCCGCGACGAACACTCCGATCGGCACGTTGACGAACATGGTCCAGCACCAGGAGGCCCATTCTGTGAGCACGCCACCAAGGATCATCCCGACCACGCCGCCGGCCCCGGACACCGCGCCGTAGACGCCGATGGCCCTGGCCCGGGCCGGCCCGGCGAAGTTGGTGGCGATCAGAGCGAGCGCGGTCGGTGACGCGACCGCGGCACCGACGCCCTGCAGGGCCCGCGCGGCCACCAGCGCTCCCGCGTTCGGCGCGAGCCCGGCCAGCAGCGAGGCCAGGGTGAACAGCCAGACCCCGGCGAGGAAGACGCGTCTGCGTCCGAGGATGTCCCCGGCCCGCCCGCCGAGCAGGAGCAGCCCGCCGAAGGTCAGCGTGTAGGCGTTGAGCACCCAGGACAGCCCGGTCGGTGAGAACCCGAGGTCGAAGCGGATGTCGGGCAGCGCGATGTTGACCACGCTGGCGTCGAGCACCACCATCAGCTGGCTCACCGCGATCGCGGTGAGGAGCAGCGCCGGCCGGCCGCGCGGAGCCGAGCCGGTGGCCTCGGCGGCAGCGATGGTGGTGGGCGCGCCACTGGGCGAGGCAGCCATCAGCCCTCCGTTGGCAGTGAGACGTCGGCAGCGGGAAAGGACGGGAGAGGTTACGGAAGATCGGAGGAGACCCGAGGCCGGTGGGGACTGCCGGGCGCTGGCCGACGAACGCGTGTTCGTGCCCGCCCACCGGGTGCTGCTCGGCGTTCTGGGCCGCGCGGCCGGGCGGGGCGAGATCAGGGCCGAGCTGGTCACCGACCTGATCGCGCTCGGCCTCGGCGGCCTGGCCGGCCCAGTAGCGCAGCCGGTAGAACTCGCGCGCGGGCACCGGCGCGAAACGCCACGCGGCCGGGTGCCAGCCGGCACCCTCCAGCGCGACGGCGAGATGAAGCGGAGCGTGACCTGCCACGGCTCACCACACTTTCCGGGTGTCTCTGGCACCACCACCGGTACGGCCACCGGAAAAAGATCTCCTGATACCGGCACGTCGATACGGTCGTGGCGGCTGGTAAAGGCGTGCGCGGCACTCGGGAAAAGCCGACACGGCAGTGCCCCCACCAGACAACACGGCCTCCACGAACGCTGACACGAATAACGCGGCCGACACCGGATCCGGTCTTTTACGCGGCCTGCGACTGGGCGGATCTTACAGTCGGCCGAAGAGCCGGACAAGAGGCCTGGCGGGCGACGTGGCCATCATTTTGGTACGGCTTTAGAACTGTTCTGGAACACGTAATACAAAAGACAACGGAACAGCGGTACGGTGCTGGGCGGGGCCGCCCCTGAAAAGGCCGCCCGGCCCAGCAGCCCACCAGCCCACCAGAGCCAGTCGAGGAGCTCGATTGACCGCGCTGTCCGTGCTCGACCAGGGGCCGGTAGGCCGCGACACCGGCCCACGGCAGGCCATCCACGACTCCGTCGCGGTGGCGAGGGAACTCGACACGGCCGGCTACTCCAGGTACTGGGTCGCGGAACATCACGGCACCGCCAGCCGGGCGGTCTCCGCGCCGGAGGTCCTCGTCGGGGCCGCCGGACGACGTGCCGCTGCCCCCGGTGTACCTGCTCGGCTCCAGCGCGTCCGCCGCGCGGACGGCCGCCGCTGTCGGCCTCCCGTACGCGATGACCGCCGGCTTCCGCGACCCGGCCCTGGCCGTCGAAGGGCTGCGGCTCTACCGGCAGCGGTTCACCCCGACCCGCGACGGCGATCGCCCGTACGCGATCGTGGTGCTCCGGGCGTGGGTCGGTGACGACCGGGAGCACGCCGAGGCGCTCGCCGCGCCGGAGCGGCTGGCCAACGTGTGGCAGCTCGCCGGTGCCGCGGCGGCGCTGGTACCGGTGCGCGAGGCGCTCGCGTACCGGTTCAGCGAACCGGAACGCGCCGTGCGGGACCGTCTTGACCTGCGCTCGGACCTGGTCGGCGCGCCTCACGGCGCCGCAGCGGTCGAACGTCCCGGCGTGCCGGCCCCGGCCCCGCGAAGCCGCACGCCCATGGACGAGAAACAGCCCTCACGATGCCGGCTGGGGCGCGGCTTCCGCCTCGGCCGTCCGCGGCCGGGGTGGCTCCCCCACCGACCAGCCCGGCCGTTCGGACGGCGCCCAGCCGTCGTAACGGAATCCGCCGAACCGGGTTTCCCAGCGAATGGCGAGCTCCGTCGGGATCTCGCCCGCGACCTCCCGCAGGATGCCGCGGCGGTCCGCACCGGGGGCGGCCAGCGCCCGGACCAGGCCACGCACCATCCTTGACGGCCCGATCACGTGCTCGACCTTCCGCGTCCGGTTGAAGGTGTCGCTGAAGTCCGGCCGGCCCTCGCCCCTGTCCCCGAACGTCCGCAGAACCTCGCGGATCAGCGCGGAGGGAGCGTCCGGACGGGACTCCCGGTTACCCCAGTGATAGCTGCTGCGTGTGTCGTCGTCCCGGTTCTTCTCCCACGCACGGAGAGCTCTGTCGAGCGCAGCCTGATCGTCGAGGACGGCGTTGGCCGCCTCGCCGAGAAGCCGCCCGTGACGCAGGGCGTCACGCTGTCCCTGACCTGCGACAGGATCCTTGAAATGCCCGGAGTCACCCGCCAGCGCCCACCCGGGTCCGCTTGACCGCCGGTAGTAGGAGGCCAGTTTTCTGGTCGACCGGAGCTGGCTTACGTTCTGGGCGCCGCTGATCCGCTCCGCGACCTCGGGCTCCTCGGCGACGGCCTCCTGCCAGAACCGTTCACCGCCCTGCTGGAAACGGGGAATGTCGTCCGCCGGGGCCATGAACACCACGAGCAGGCGTCCGCGTGGGCTTGACGGCAGAGTCAGAACAATGCGCGGGCCACTGCGGTATATGCCGTAGATCTCGTGGTGGATCGTGTCCACCGCGGGGTCGTCCATGTAGCGGAAGGCGAATCCCCGCCCGTTCTTCGACCCCCGATAAGGTGTCCAGGCGCCGACGGCCGCCGCGGTCCTGGACTGCCTGCCGTCCGCACCGACCACGAGCCTGGCCCGGATTTCGTACTTCCGCCCGTCGTGCCGGTAGCGCACACCGACGGCTCGACCGTTCTCCCAGAGCACGTCCTCGAACACGGATTTCTCACGTACGTCGGCACCGGCCTCGCGGCAGGCGGTGACCAGGCACACGTCCTGGTCGTACCGCGGAACGCAGACCCCGTAGTCGATCCCGTCCACCGTGGCGAAACGCTCACGTAAACGAATATCGCCGACCGTGACACCCAGATAACGGGCCTGCGCGGGGCCGAGCTTCAGAATGTGCGGCAGCGCGCCCATGCGTTGCAGTTCCGACACCCCGCTGGGTACCAGGACGTGCGTCGACAGCTGATCCGACGGGAAACTCGTCCTGTCCAGCAGGATCACTTTTCGCCCGGCCCGCGCAAGCGGCACCGCCGTGGCCGTACCGGCAAGTCGCGCGCCAACAATGACGACATCGGCATCTTCAGCACCCGTCAGGGTCACAACGCCTCCCAAGGCATGCGCTACGCGTCCGACCATAATCTTCCGTGCTCTGGCACGCTCCCCTCATAAGGGTCAACCTGGTGCCTCCATCGGGATAAAATCCCTCCGGAGAGGCCCGTTCACCCGCCCCGGGTGAATCTCGGTCGGTCACGCCCGGTCGACTGGCCGAGTCGACTCGCCCTGTCAACTCGGCCAGTCGATTCGGCCAGTCGATTCGGCTAGTCGATTCGGCTAGTCGATTCGGAAGACACCGAACTCGATCGCGCCGTTGACAAGACGCCCACGGCCGACGAACACACGGCGCTGCAGCCAGGCGTATCGCTCGTCACCGGTCTCGAACCGAAGGGTGATACTCAGATACTGGTCGGTGTGGCTGGTCGTGCCACCGGTCTGTAACGCGGTCCCGACGGCCTCGTTCATCTCGACGAGGCCGGTGTACTGGACGTAGATGGTCGCGTCGTCGTCGGTACGCCACAGGCCCCGCACGTCGATACGCCCGAAACCGTCCAGGCCGATGAGGACCCAGTCGCCGCCGCTGTCCGCCAGCACATCGGCGTTGATCCGCCTGCCTGTCACACGGCCGCCGGCGAAGCCGAAGAACAGCCGGGTTCCGAAGGGACCGGTTCCGACCGCCAGCGGCGGACTGAGCTCGGCCCGATAGACGAACTCCTCGGCGACGGTCAGAGCAGCGTCCAGACCAGCATCGGTGGCGGTCTCGCTCATCGTTCTCCTCAGGGTTGTGAGTACTCGTGCGCGGACAGCGGACGTGGATGGTGTCTGCTGGCCTGGCCCACCGCTCGCGGGAGACGTTCCCGAGTTCGCTCGAGCGATCGCTCCCCAGGCCGGCGTCGACCCCCGCGACGGGAACCCCGTGGACGAGCGCCGTGCTCACGCGACACGGATGACCAGCGGATGACCATCCGATCGGATGGATCTCAGGTGGCGCCAGGCAACGCTTTGATCTATGTCACATTTTGTTGACAGAACGGTATGATGGTTGGACCAATCATGTCAACCGATCCGCACAGCCCATGTCAGCCCACCGCCAGCGGTGGGCAGCGGCGATCAGCGGGCAGCAACAGCAGGCCAGAAGCCGGAGGCCGGAGGCCGGACGTCATGGGCAGCGCCGCCGCGCCACCCGTCAGGCGTCGTCCCGCACCTGTCGGGTGGGCGCTTCCCCGGCCGGGCCGGCCTCCCGGGTGCGGGCCAGCCGGCGGTTGGTGAGCTCAAGCTGGGTCACTGTGTCGCGGCGCAGCGTCGTGGCCTGCCCGTCGGTGAGCCGGCCGCTGACCCGGTCCCAGTGCAGGGCGACCCACTCCCCCGGTCGCACGTCGGGGGCGAAGCTGACACCGCCGGTGACGAGCGCGGCCCGCAGCGGCCGGGGCCCGGACAGCCCGAGCCCGCCGTTCTCCCAGGTCAGGCCCGCGGAGCGCACCACGACATGATCGCCGTCGCGTTCCGTCACCTGCCCCCAGCGAATCCGGCAGCTGTCCAGCACGTGCAGTGGCCAGGTGGGGTCCGGCGAGTCCAGCAGCCGGGACCAAGGGTAGACCCCGAAGACGTGGAAGCAGTGGTTCGGCGCGACCTCGTCAAGGATCTGCGGGGTGAGGTGCCGCCAGTACCACCCGGCCTGCGGACCGATCACAGCCAGCAGCGCCGCGCCGAACTCGCGGGGGTCGACCGCCTCCGACACGCCGCCGCCGAGCCAGTACGCCTCGACCACCCGGCGGTCGAGCGGGTCGTCGATACCGGTGAGCCGGGCCAGGATCCGCAGGTACGGCCATGCTCCGTGGAAGCGGCGGGCCAACGCCCGCAGATCACCCCCTGTGGCACCAGCTCCGCCAGCTCCGGCGGAGTCGGTCGCACTCGCGGCACCCGTCGCACCGGCGGCACCGGCGGTCAGCAGGGCCCGCGGCGCGTCGGCCGGGCCGCAGTAGCCGAGCTCGTTCGGCGCGTAGGCGTAACGGGCGAACATCCGCGCGCCGTCCTCGTCACGGGGCGCGCTCACCGCAGGGCCATCCGTCCGAAGGTGTAGTAGGCCGCGCAGGCGCCCTCCGAGGAGACCATGCAGGTGCCGATCGGGGTCTGCGGCGTGCAGGCGGTGCCGAACACCTTGCACTCCCACGGCTTGAGGACGCCCTTGAGGACCTCCCCGCACTGGCACGCCTTCGGGTCGGCGACGCGGACGCCGGGCATGTCGAACCGCCGCTCGGCGTCGAACCGCGCGAAGCCGTCGGTCAGCCGCAGCGCGCTCTGCGCGATGAAGCCCAGCCCACGCCACTCGAAATGGGGCCGCAGCTCGAACACCCGCGCCATCAGCGCCAGCGCCTGGGGGTTGCCCTCCTCGCGCACCACCCGGCCGTACTGGTTCTCGACCTCGCAGCGCCCCTGCCGGATCTGCCGGAGCAGCATCGCGACCGCGGCGAGGATGTCCAGCGGCTCGAAGCCGGCCACCACGACCGGCCTGCCGTACGTCTCGGGGACGAAGCGGTACGGCCGGCTGCCCACCACGGTCGAGACGTGCCCCGGCCCGATGAAGCCCGACAGCCGCAGGCCGGGCGAGCGCAGGATCGCCCGCAGCGGCGGAATGATCGTGACGTGGTTGCAGAACACGCTGAAGTTGGTCAGCCCCAGCTCCCGGGCCCGCAGCAGCGTCACCGCGGTGGACGGGGCGGTGGTCTCGAACCCGACCGCGAAGAACACGACGTGCCGGTCCGGGTTGTCCACGGCCACCCCGAGCGCGTCCAGCGGCGAGTACACGAAGCGGACGTCCGCCCCGCGCGCCCTGGCCTCCAGCAGGCTGCCGCGGCCACCGGGCACCCGCATCATGTCGCCGAACGAGGTGAGGATGACCCCCGGCTGCTCGGCCAGCCAGATGGCGTCGTCGACCCGTCCCATCGGGATGACGCACACCGGGCAGCCCGGCCCGTGCACCAGCTCCACCGACTCGGGCAGCAGGTGCTGGATGCCGTGCCGGTAGATGGTGTGGGTGTGGCCGCCGCACACCTCCATGAACGCGTAGCTGTCCGTCCCGGCCAGCTCCGTGATGGCGGCCACCAGCGCACGCGCGGCCGCCGGATCGCGGAACTCGTCGACGAAACGCATCGGATTCTCCTCGCGGTGACGGCTGACGGCTACGGCCGGCGAGCCGGAACGATCTGTACGGCAGCGGTGGAACCGGCCGCGGCAGGCGTGGCAGACGCAACGATCCCGGCAGATACGGCGGCCCAGGCGGACACGACGGCCCAGGCGGACACGGCGAGCAGGGCAGGCACGGCCGACACGACGGGCACAGCCGACGCGAGGAGCGTGGCCGACACGGCGAGCGCGGCCGACACGGTGAGCGCGGCGAGCGCGGCGGTCAGGGGATCGCGGACGAGCCGAACGCCTCGATCTCGTCCTGGTAGGCCGCGCCCAGCTTCTCCATCGCCTCGAGCGTGCGCGTCGCCTCGGCCTCGTCGATCACCGCCAGGGCGAACCCGACGTGCACCAGCACCCAGTCCCCGACCCGTGGGCCGTCCGCCGCGACCAGCCGGATGCTGATCGTCCGCCGCACCCCGCTGACGTCGACCGTCGCGAGATGCCGCTCCGCGTCGACGATCTCGACAAGCCGCCCGGGAATCCCCAGACACATCAACAGCCTCCTCACGCTACGACGCAGTGCCACCACCTGGCGACACCCCTCTGCCCACCCGCCCACACCTCTCATCACCCGGCGCGGCGGGTCGCGCCACGGCCTGGCGACCACCTGCCCCACCCGCACACACCTCTCACCACACGTCACGTCTCACCC
>NZ_CEVIVC010000149.1:11552-12397 GCF_982290645.1 Protofrankia sp. CiP1_Cm_nod4 | reverse complement strand
GGCTGGGGCGGGTGCGGCGGTCGAGACCGGGGCCAGGGCTGGTGCGACGGCCGGGGCTGGGGCTGGTGCGGCGGCGAGGTCGCGGATGGCGAGTACGTCGGCGGGGCCGATCCTCGCCGGGGGCTCGGCGCGCAGTGCGTCCATCACGGCGGAGATCCGCGCGCTGTCGGTGACCCGGATGGACACCTGGGCGGTGGCGTGCAGGCCGTGTCGGCGGACGAGGTCGTCGAGCCGGTCGAGCAGGGTCCGGCCGTGGCGTTTCTCCGCCGCGGCGATCCCGGCGATCGCCAGGGCCGCGGTGATTCCGTCCTTGTCGCGCACGAGCGTCGGCGCGACCGCGTAGCCGAGCGCCTCCTCATAGCCGAAGACGAGGCCGGCGTGCGCCCGCATGATCCATTTGAAGCCGGTGAGGGTCTCGAGGCAGGGGACGCCGTGCGCGGCCGCGAGCGTCGCCAGTGCGCCCGAGCTCACGATCGTCGTGGCGACCGGCCCGGGCCGGTCGCGCAGCACCTCGTCCGCGAGCAGCAGCCCGACCTCGTCGCCGGTGAGTACCCGGCTGCCGACCGCGGCCGCACAGCGGTCCGCGTCCGGGTCGTTGGCGATGACGACGTCGGCGCCCACCGCCCGGCCGAGCGCGAGCACCCGGTCCAGCACGCCGGGCTCCTCCGGGTTCGGGAACGCGACGGTCGGGAAGTTCGGGTCGGGACGGGCCTGCTCGGCTACCACGAACGGCGCGGCCAGGCCAGCCCGGGTGAACACGGCGGCCAGGGTGTCTGCGCCCACACCGTGCAGCGGCGTGTACGCCACCCGGAGGCCAGCAAGATCGTCTAGGGTGGAGTCGTCAA
>NZ_CEVIVC010000149.1:9864-10887 GCF_982290645.1 Protofrankia sp. CiP1_Cm_nod4 | reverse complement strand
CGGCCCGGCTGGTGGTGGGGTCGCTTGTGGCTCGGTCGTTCGCTGCCTGGCTGGTGGCAAGGTTGTTGGTGGTGAGGTTGTTGGCGGCCCGGCTGCCCGTGGTCCGGCTGCCCGTGGCGGGGTTGGTGGCCGGGCCACCGGTGCCATCCGTCCGCATGGTGGCCGCGGCCGCCGCCACGTAACTGTCGTGGATCTCCACGCCAAGGCGGATCCAGCCGTCACCGAGGGGAAGGGACGCGGCCGGCCCGACGGCATCGATCGCCGTCTCGATCTCGCTGTCGACGGGAGCGACGATCTGCGCCCCGTTCGCCGGGTCGCCGGACGGTGCGCCCAGGTACACCTTGTAGCCGTTGTCGGTCGCCGGATTGTGACTTGCGGTGACCATGATGCCGGCGTCCGCGCCGAGTCGGCGGACGGCGAACGCCAGCACCGGCGTGGGCACCGGGACAGGCAGCAGGGCCGCCCGCACCCCCGCCCCGGCGAGCACCCGAACACTGTCGAGGGCGAACCGCTCGCTGCCATGCCGGGCATCCGCCCCCACGACAACCAGCGGAAGTGGACGATCATCGTCCGGTGGCGTCCCCGAGCCGGTCGGTGCGGTATCCGCGGGCGTTACTGATGGTGATCTGGTTGTCGTGGGCGAAGCGTCCGTGCCGGGCTGTCGGGCGAGCAGCCAGGTGGCCAGGCCCGCCGCCGCCCGTCGGACGACCGCGGTGTTCATCCCGGCCGGGCCGGCGCGAAGCGGCCCACGAAGCCCGGCCGTGCCGAAGCGCAGGGCACCGGAGAACCGTTCACGCAGGGCTTCGAGGTCACCAGTGGTAAGCGCGGCGTCGACCAGAGTGGCCAGTTCGGCCCGGTCGGCCGGCCAGGGATCGTCGGCGATCCACCGCCGGGCCCGGGCGAACAGGTCCGGGAGGCCCGCGTCATCCACAGCGTGCACGTTCATCCCCGATGGGCACGTTCATCCAACATGACCAGTTCACCAGCCTGCCCCAGGACCCGCACGCTCATCCCCACGGATGC
>NZ_CEVIVC010000149.1:0-9625 GCF_982290645.1 Protofrankia sp. CiP1_Cm_nod4 | reverse complement strand
GGACGCCGTCCATCTCGACCGATCACAGCCTGGTGATGATCGAGGCGAGCAGTGCGCCCATGCGTCCGGCCGCCTCGGCGCCGGCGGCCAGCACGTCGGTGTGGTCGATCGGCTCGTCGGTCATGCCGGCGGCCAGGTTGGTCACCAGGGACAGCGCCAGCACCTCGGCGCCCTCGGCCCGCGCAGTGATCGTCTCGTGCACGGTCGACATGCCGACCAGGTCGGCGCCGAGCGTCCGCAGCATCCGGATCTCGGCCGGGGTCTCGAAGTGCGGCCCGGGCAGCGCCGCGTAGACCCCTTCGGTGAGGGCCGGGTCGGCGGCTCGCGCCAGCGCGCGTAGCCGCGGGGAGTAGGCGTCGGTGAGGTCGACGAACTGCGGCCCGATCAGGGGTGAACGGCCGGTGAGGTTCAGATGGTCGGAGATCAGTACGGGCTGGCCGACAGTGTGGTCCTCGCGCAGCCCGCCGGCGGCGTTGGTGAGCACCACGGTGGACACACCCGCGGCACAGGCTGTGCGGACACCATGGGCGACGACCCGGGGGTGATAGCCCTCGTAGGCGTGGACCCGGCCGAGGAACAGCAGAAGATGACGTCCACCGAGGGCAACCGAGCGCACCGTCCCGGCGTGGCCGGGGGCACTCGGCGGCGGAAAACCGGCGAGTTCGGCGACGGCCACCTCGCCGGTCACTGTGCCGGTCGCGGCCAGCACGTCCGCGGCGGGCAGCCATCCACTGCCGAGCACGATGGCGATGTCGTGCCGTCCGACACCTGTGATCTCGGCCAGCCGCGCCGCGGCAGCCGTCGCCTCCGCAGCGGCCTGCGCACCCGGCCCAGTAGCCGTCTGCACGGCAATGGTGTCCCGCATGTGGTGACTCTAGCTTCGGTCCCGCCCCGGCGTGTTCCGCTCCGTTGCTGCGCTGGCCTGCTGCGCTGGCCTGCTGCGCTGGCCTGCTGCGCTGGCCTGCTGCCCTGACGGTGACTTGCTGTTCTGACTCGCTCCGCAGCCCTGATCCGCCGCTCTGATTCGCAAGCCGCCCGGTTTACCCATATTTGGGGTGATATCGAAGGCATCCGAGGTACTGACCCTCCACGGCCTGGCCCCTCGCTCATCCCACGGCACCACCACCCATACGGTCGAATCAGTAGACGGAAACTGTCATCGCTCGGAGCCCTGAAAATATTATGTAGAGGAATAATTCGCGGCATCGGATAGCGCCTTCTGCGGCTATCTCGCTGCGCCTGTCTCGATCGGCTCGGGCCTCCGGGTCATCCGGCCCCTTGATGCTGCTGAATATTCGGTGTCTGAGCGTCCGGCGTCGAGACTGTCGAGAATGCCATGGCCATTATGATCATCGAGAGGTGCCATAGCCGGGGTCGCTGCCCACGTGGATGCCACAGGCGGGTGGTAGGACGCCTCTGGAAAGCGGCGGTGAAGCGATCTCAGAAGGGTGGTGAGCCGAGATCCAGAACGCTGTCCCGTCTGGTTCTGTCCGTGTCCGGACCGTGGGCGCCGGCCCTTTTTCTCACGCCGTGGGTACCTCCCCCGCTGTACGTGTCCGTCCCCGGGGCTCCTGGAGCTGCTGATGCGCTCGTTCTCGATATTCCTGCTGTGGAGGCATCCGTTCCCGTGTTGCGCGTTCTGGGAATGTCTGCTCGCGGGGATCCTGCTTGCGAGACGGGGTCGTTGTCTGACCTCCGAGTTATGAGCCCGGCGGGCTCGACGTCCCAGGGTTCGGGGATGCTGGGGTAGACCCGTCCGGTCGGGCTGGTCCACATCGCGGTGTCACCGTCGGTGCGTTGAACCGTCCAGCCGCCCTCGTGTTTGGCCCTGTGGTGGCGCCGGCACAAGGTCAGTAGATTCTCTTCGCTGGTGGGTCCGCCGGCGCTGTGCGGCTGGATGTGGTCGAGGTCGCAGAACTGGGCAGGTTTCCGGCAGCCCGGGAAACGGCAGGTCCGCTGCCGCGTGCGCAGCAGCCGGGCGAGGCCGGGTGCGGGGAAGCGGCGGCCGACCTCGATCGGCCGGTCGCCCTGGGCGGGGTCGGTGAAGATCCGCCGCCAGGTCGCCTCCCGGGCGAGCTCCCGGACGGTTTCTGCGGGGATCGGCCCGTAGCCGGCGAGTTCCCCGGGGGTGTCGCTGACCGCGGCGAGGGTCGCGGCGGAGACGAGTATCCCGACCTCCACGGACACCTCAGCTCCCCGGTCGCGGCCGAGGAGCAGGTCGACGAGGGCGTCGGCGCGGCGGGCGTCCATGCTGGGGCGTTCGTCCGGGCCGGTGTGGGGGATGGTCATGCCAGGGGGCTCGTCCGGGTCGGCGACCGCGCGGGCGAGGGCATCGAGGCGCTGGTAGGCGGCTTGGGCGTCGAGGGCGGGCAGCAACGCCCACAGTTCGGCCATCCCGTCCTCGGCCGGACGAAGCTGCACCTCCCGACCTTTGCGGGCGTGGGCGTGCCGTCGCCGCGCGCCGTCCGGGTCGGCGCTGAGAACGGCCCGGCGCAACGCCTGACGGAACAGGCTGGGACTGCCCCGCCCACCCCGGGCCAGCACCTTCCGCTCGACCGCGGCGGCTTTGTCTGCGGACAGGGCGGCGGTTGTCTCGGCGACCGCGCGGACCCGACCCAGATCGATCGCCCCGGTCTCCAGCGCGGCCAGGGTGGCCGGCAGCCGGTCGACGACGGTGACCGCAAGCTCCACGCTGGCCGCGGCAGCGGCCGGGGACAGGGCGAGTTCGGCGGCGATCTCCTCCGCGGCCCACCCCGGCCCGGCCGGGTTCCCCTCCCCGGGCGGGGTGGGCCGCAACGCGGCGAGACGGGCCTGGGCACGCAGCATGACCGCCTCCAGCCCGGCGATCCGCCGCCGCACCGCGGCCATCAGGGACAGGCAGCCGTCCGAGTCACAGGAGGCCACCACCGGCAGACGGCCGGCCATGTCACAGCCCGCCAGCGCTGGCGGGCCACCGCACTCGGCGCGGCCCGTCGGCGCTGGCGGCGGGGCCGGAACCGCCGTGCCAGCCGGGGCTGGGTCGCCCACCCTGGTATCGAACATATGTACGAGTATAGTCGCTTATATGGACATTTTCACCCCTGACGACGATCGCTCTCCCGGCCCTCCGCACAGGCGCAGGACGCAGACCGCATACGAGAGGCATCCATAATGATCTATAAAGTCCGGTTGCGCCGGGCCGGTGCCTGGTGGCCGACGGTTGGTCATGATCGTGCGTCAGCGGCCCGGGGGGCCGGCGGCGGGGCGGAAGTCGTGGTCCGGATGGTCCCGGGTGGCTGGGCCACCCGGGACCCGGGGCCAGTCCCAGGCCACCCCGTAGTGGAGCCCGCGGGAAAGCTCGACGAAGTCCTTGCGGACGTATCCGAGGCTGCTCGGCACAAGCCAGTGCTCCTCGTCGTCCGGATGCAGCCGGGCCTCCGGGCCGAGCACGCCGCTGAAATACCAGACGCGGACGGGTGGTACCGTCGGGTCGAACTGGAGCTGTACCGTGTATCGGCTGTTCTGCTGCTCTTTCGGTGTGTAGTTCAGGACCGGTGTCATCTCGCGGTCGGTGTGTATGCGCAGCCGGTACACAAAGGAAACGCGGTCGCCGGGGGAAAGCGCCGCCGAGAACTCGAGCTCGGTCACCTCGTACCCGTTCGGGATGAAGGTGGAGCGCCGGACCGCGCAGTTCGCCAGCGCTTCGACGGAGATCACCTCGGGTCGCGGGTCGCTGTGATAGCGGGTGGTCGCCACGTAGTGGTCGATCCCGTCGTCGAGGGCGACCAGGGACCGGAATATCAGCACTTCCGTCGGGATCCGGCCGGAAAGTCGTACCAGCAGCTCGGCCCGGTCAAGGAGAAACCGCGGCCGGCTGGCGTCGAGGAGGCCCGGCGCACCGCTGCCGGCCAGGTAGTCCTGCCAGCCGGCACCGGCGCTGAGCTCCGCGACCCGCTGCCTGAGCAGGAGCGCGGCCTCGACGGTCCCCCGGTAGAACCATTCCCGTACGGTTCGCTCGTGTCGGCCCCGGCGGCGGGCGAGTGCGTCGATCCGGGCCGTCAGGGACGGCTCACCCGGATTCTCGCCGTCAATGTTGAAACCGATCTGGGCACCGGTCCGCAGTTTTTCCTGGGGGATGGCGTGACAGCACTCGACTATGATGTTCTGTAATGCGGCGGCGCGTTGGTCGTCCGACCATTCTCCAGGTGCCGGGGGCAGCAGCCGTACCAGAGGCGAGCTCCTGAGTTTCTCGACGTTCAAACCCGGTCCCGCCGAGAGCGCGACAAGCTCCGCCCTGATCGTCTCGACGGTCAACTGGGTTATGGTGTCGCCGGTCATGGGCAGCCCCGTTCCCGTCCTGGAAACAACCGATCGGACTCCCGGCGGGTCGCGCCGGCCGGGTAGCGTGAACCCGCGCGGCCGCGCGTCGGTTCCGCCGGTGGTGGCGTGCGCCGTGGAGTCTTTCCATCAACGGTAGACGTAATCGTGGGCGCATGTGTGTTTTCCTGGCTGACATCGATAAAAATAATCGCTTTTGCCTGCTTTGTGGCTGGGTCCGGGCGGCTGCCGCGGGGCGTGGCCACCCGGTCGCCCTCGGCCGGCGAGGCCGCCTCGGGGCGACGGGAGCGGCGAGGCGGGTCCCTGAAGCCGACGGCTCCCTCGCTGTGGTCATCTGGCCGCGGTCACCTCCGGTCTGCCGGTCCTCGCCGGGCGCGGGCTGGCGCGTCGGGAGTGATCCGGAGTGGTTCAGCCGTGCTCCTTGCCGCTTCGTCGGCCATCTCGTGGTCCATCCCGTCGGCGATCCCGTCAGGCCGTTGCCGTGACGGCGGTGAACCCGGCGTGAGAATCGCGCATGAGTGGGCCGGGTTTCCCTACGATCTGGCCATGAGCGAGCGTCTGTCGGAGTCCGGCCAGCCGATCAAGCCGGTTTACAGTGCATCCGATCTGCCCGCGGGCCTGACGGAGCGCCTGGGTTCACCCGGTGAGTATCCGTTCACCCGGGGCGTCTACCCGACCATGTACACCGGCAAGCCGTGGACAATGCGGCAGTACGCCGGTTTCGGCACCGCCAGGGAGTCCAACGAGCGGTATCACTCGCTTGTCGCCGCGGGCACCGGCGGGCTTTCGGTCGCGTTCGACCTGCCCACCCAGATGGGTTATGACTCCGACGACCCGATCGCTCACGGCGAGGTCGGGAAGGTCGGGGTGGCGATCGACTCGATCGAGGACATGCGGGTGCTCTTCGCCGGCATCCCGCTGGACAAGGTCTCCACGTCGATGACCATCAACGCGCCGGCGTCCGTCCTGCTGCTGCTATACCAGCTGGTCGCCGAGGAGCAGGGCGTCCCCGGCTCGAAGATCACCGGAACCATTCAGAACGACGTCCTCAAGGAATACATCGCCCGCGGTACCTACATCTATCCGCCCGCGCCGTCCCTGCGGCTGATCGCCGACACGTTTGCGTACTGCCGCAACGAGATCCCCCGGTGGAACACGATCTCGATTTCCGGCTACCACATGGCCGAGGCCGGGGCCACCCCCGCGCAGGAGATCGCTTTCACCCTCGCCAACGGCATCGCCTACGTCCGGGCCGCCGTCGAGGCGGGGCTCGCCGTGGACGAGTTCGCCCCCCGGCTGTCCTTCTTCTTCGTCTCCCGCACGACCCTGCTGGAGGAGGTGGCGAAATTCCGCGCCGCCCGCCGGATCTGGGCGGACGTGATGAAGAACACCTTCGGCGCGACGAACCCCAAGTCGATGATGCTGCGCTTCCACACCCAGACCGCGGGCGTACAGCTCACCGCGCAGCAGCCCGAGGTCAACCTGGTCCGGGTCGCGGTACAGGGCCTCGCCGCCGTGCTGGGCGGCACCCAGAGCCTGCACACGAACTCCTACGACGAGGCCATCGCCCTGCCGACGGTCAAGGCCGCGACCCTGGCGCTGCGTACCCAGCAGGTGCTCGCCTACGAGACGGACATCACCGCCACCGTCGACCCGTTCGCCGGCTCCTACGCGGTCGAGGCCCTCACCGACGATGTCGAGCAGGCCGCCCGCGAGCTCATGGAGCAGGTCGAGAAGCGCGGCGGAGCCGTCGCCGCGATCGAGCAGGGCTACCAGAAGAGCGAGATCGAGAACTCCGCCTACGCGGTCATGCAGGGCATCGAGGACGGTTCACGCACCGTGGTCGGCGTCAACCGCTTCCGTGCCGAGCAGGAGGAGCAGTACGACCCGCTGCGGGTCGACCCGGCGATCGAGGCCGACCAGTCGGCCCGGCTGGCCACCCTGCGCGCCGACCGCGACAACGCCGAGGTGACCCGCCATCTGGACGCGGTGAAGGCCGCCGCGCAGGGCACCGACAACGTCCTCTACCCACTGAAGGAGGCGCTGCGCGCCCGGGCCACGGTCGGCGAGGTCTGCCACGCCCTGCGCTCGGTCTGGGGGATCTACCACCCTGCCGACGCCTTCTGACCTCGCCGGGCGTGGGCGGAACCCCGGCGGCGTTTCTCGTCACCTTGCGTACCCTCCGGGTACGCGGCGGCTCCTCGACCTTGCCGGGCTTGCGCCCACATCCCGGCGACCAGGCGTGGGCGAAACCCCGGCGGCCTTGTGACAGCGGCCTTGTGATACCTACCGGGCTGTTAGGTATCACAAGGCTGCGTCGGTGATAGGTAAGTATCACAACGCCAGCCGGCGTCGGCGGCCCTGCCGGGGCGACCGGCCCAGGGGTGCTACCGGGCGGACGTGTCCGGTTCTCCCTCGATCGTCCGTAGGATGCCGTCCGCGATGAACAGGCGGTTGCGGGCTCGCCCGGGCACCTCGGTGAGGATTCCGCTCTCGACCAGCTTCGCGACGTTCAGACTGGCGGAACGGTGCGTCACGTCGAGAATGCGCCGTGCCCGGCTGACGGTCAGCGCCGGTATGTCGAACAGCGCGTCCACCAGCGCCGCCAGCAGCCCGGACGAGCGCGCGGTGCTGACCCGGGCGCGGTAGTCGTTCCGCAGGTTGTGCAGCGCGGTGGAACGCCGCACCGCGTCCCGGGCCTGTTCGGCGACCCCGCGGAGGAAGAACTCCACCCATCCTGCCCACTCCCCGTGCGTGGAGACCCGCAGCAGATGGGCGTAGTACTCGTCGCGCCGCGGTTCGATCCAGGCCGAGATGTCCAGCATGGGCGTGTCGAGCAGTCCCCATTCAGCCAGCAGCAGGACGACCAGGAGTCGGCCGACCCGCCCGTTGCCGTCGAGGAACGGGTGGATGGCCTCGAACTGGTAGTGCGCGCATGCGATCGTGACCAGTGGTGGCAGGTCGTGGTCGGTGTGCAGGTGCTTCTCGAACAGGTCCAGGCACTCCCACAGCCGTTCCGGGGGAGGCGGGACGTAGGTGGCGGTGTCGAGGGTGCAGCCGGGCGCCCCGATCCAGTTCTGGCTCCGCCGGACGTCACCCGGGGTCGCGTAGTCTCCGCGGACGCCACTGAGCAGGATGGCGTGCGCCTCCCGCAGCAACGGGACGCTCAGCGGAAGCCGACGGTCGGGGTCGAGTGTGTGCTCGACCGCGGCCATGTAGTTGAACACCTCCCGGACGTCCGCGCCGTCGCTCCGGGCCGGCTGCTCCGCCTCGAAGAGCACCAGGTCGGAGACGGATGCCTGGGTGCCTTCGATCCGGCTGGACAGCACGGCCTCCCGGCGGACCAGCGCCCGGGCCAGCAGCCGCGGGTTGGGCAGCGTCCGGCCGGCGCCGGCGAGTTCCCCCAGCGCGCGGTCGGCGTCCGAGAGCAGCCTGATCAGGGATCGGTCGAGGTCGAGAGCAGGGGGCAGCGGCGGCGGGACGAAGGCGAGGTAACCGCGTTCGGCCCGGACGATGTGGCGCTGCTGGCCGGTGGCGAAGGCCTCGCGTCGCACTGATACTTACCTACCATCCGGAAGTCCTTGTGATACCTACAGGCCTGTTTGGTATCACAAGGCTACGCCAGTGGTCAGTAAGTATCACGGCGCGAGAGCCATTGTGATTCCCAAGGGGCCGTTTGGTATCACAAGGATCCGCCAGCGGTCGGTAAGTACCACAACGCCGAGCCGAGCTCGGCCCGGGCCGAGCGGCGGTTGGTGTTCGTCCGGGCGGGCATCAGGGGCGGCGTCGCGTGGACGTCGGAGACGCTCCCGCGCGGACGGTGTTCGGGGTGGAAGGCTGGACGGTATGCGTATACATCCAGCGCGGAAGGCCCGCCCGCCGGAGGTTCCGCTGGAGCCGGGGGAGTTCACCGAGGTCGTGCTCCGGGGCCGGCTCACCGACCCCGCCGGCCCGGGCGCGTTCACCGCGCGGGCCGAACGGTTCATCGGGCACCGCCTCGGGGCGTCCCGCTGGATTCTGCTCACCACCCGCCGGCTGCTGGTCGTCGCGCCTTTTCCCCGGCCCGGCGGCTACTTCGACGTCGCCTTCGACCGGCGGGTGGTGTCGGCGTCGCAGGGGCGCAAGCACGGTGATCTGATCGTCATCCCCCTGGCCACCCCCGCCGGCCCCCAGATGCTGCGCGTCCCGGCATCCATCCGCCCCGAAGCCACCCGCTTCATCCGTGCCCTGCGCTTGCGTTAGCGCCGATTCTCGCGCAGTTGTTGGACACCCCCATCGATCATGTGTACTCGAAGCGGGCGGCACCGCTGGTCGGCAACCGGCTGCTGAGCCTGGCCGGCTCGGCCAAGGAGGTGCGGCGTTTCACGTTCGACCTGACCGACAGCCGGCTGGACTACACCGCCGGCGACACCCTGGGGGTCTGGCCGACGAACTGCCCCGATCTGGTCGACGAGTGGCTCGCCGCCACCGGCCTGGACCCCCACACCGTCGTCGACGTGGGCGAGCCGATGCCGCTGGTCGAGGCGCTGCGTCACCGGCTGGACATCACCACCGTCCGACCGGACCTGCTGCGTTTCGTCGCCGAACGCACCCGCGACGCCCGGCTGCGCACCCTGCTGCGCCCCGACAACAAGCTCGAACTGACGAAGTGGATGTGGGGCCGCCAGGCCGGCGACGTCCTCGCCGAACACCCGGTGCGGGCCGGCGTCACCGACTGGCTGGCGGTGCTCGGACGGTTGCAGCCCAGGATGTACTCGATCTCCTCCTCGCCGCTGGTGGAGCCGGCGGCGGTGAGCCTGACCGTCTCCGTCATCCGTTTCGTGGGCAGCCGCGGCCGCCCCCGCAAGGGCGTGTGCTCCACCTACCTCGCCGACGCGGCCCCCGGCCACCCGGTGCCGGTGTTCCTGCGACGCTCGCCGCACTTCCGCCCGCCCGCCGACGACGGCGTACCGGCTGTCATGATCGGCCCGGGTACCGGCGTCGCGCCGTTCCTGGGCTTCCTGCAGGAGCGCCAGGCTCGCGGCGCGCGCGGGCCGAACTGGCTGTTCTTCGGTGAACAACGCCGTGCGACCGACTTCTACTACGCCGACGAACTCGAAGCTCTCTCCACCGCTGGTACCCTCACCCGCCTTGACCTTGCATTCTCCCGCGACCAACGCGCCAGGATCTATGTCCAGGACCGCATGCGGGAACATGGCGCGCACCTGTGGGCGTGGCTGCGCGACGGCGCCTGCGTCTACGTGTGCGGCGACGCCGCCCGCATGGCCAAAGACGTCGATCAGGCACTCCGCGACATCGCCACCACCCA
>NZ_CEVIVC010000148.1:7205-12392 GCF_982290645.1 Protofrankia sp. CiP1_Cm_nod4 | reverse complement strand
CTCGGCATGTGCCCGCCGTGGCGCCGCCTCCCGCCACGGGGTGGGCTGCGCCGCGTCGGTGGCCGGCAGTTCGATGCCGATCGTGTCGAGCTCGTGGACGGTGTGCTCGTAGTCACCGGGATACGGCCGGTCGATCGGCGCGCAGGACATGGTCGGGGCCTCGTAGAAGGCTCGCGCGGCCGGCCAGGCGTTGGTCGTCGGCGCGACGCTCGTGGCCGGCCAGTCGTTCGGGACCAGCAGCGGGCCCGGCCGTGCGGCGCGCAGCAGAGCCTGTAGCTGCCGGCGGATCCGCTCCGCCGGCGGGCGGGCGGACGGTTCCTTGGCCAGGATCGGGCTGAGCACCGAGTAGGCCCGGGTGGCCCGCGTCGGTACGGTCGGGGCCTCGTAGACCACGGCGTGCATGGTGGCGAAGGTGGTATCCCGCCCGAACGGGGAGATGCCCTCCGCAGCGTGCAGCAGGGTCGTCGCCAACGAGAACAGGTCGCTGGCGGGCCCGCCGTCCTCACCGCGGATGCGTTCGGGAGCCATGTAGGCGGGGGTGCCGACCAGGCCGCCGGCGGCGGTGATCCGATGATCGGTCTCGTAGACGGCGATCCCGAAATCCGTGAGCCGCACGGTCCCGTCAGCGGTGATCAGAACGTTCGACGGCTTGACGTCCCGGTGCAGAACGCCTTTGCGGTGACCGTGCGCCAGCGCGTCCAGCAGGGCGATGCCTATCCGGGCCACTTCCCGCTCGTCCAGCGCGCCGTCGCGTGTGATCATTGTTGCCAGTGAACATCCGGATACCAGGTCCATGACGATCCACCGCGTGTCGTTGTCCTCGACCAGGTCGTGAACGGTGACCACATGGGGATGGACGCCGAGCCGGGCGGCATTACGCGCTTCGCGGCGGGCACGCTCGATCAGCATCTCGCGGTCACGGGCCGGGAGATGGTCAGGAATACGGATCTCTTTCAGCGCGCGTTCGACATTGCTGTCGGTGTCGAACGCGCGCCAGACCGTCCCCATCCCGCCCGAGCCGAGCCGCTCGACGAGCTGGAACCGCTCGCCGACCAGGTGCGTGACCAAGTGCCCGCCTGGTGTCATACGCCCGCCTTCGCGCTCGCCGCGCAACACGTGCTCAACCCCATGTGGCCTCCGTGCCGATGTCCTGTTGCTTTCCGCTGATATTAGGCGTCGGGACCGCTGCCCTTTGGCTGACGGCTTCGCCGGCCCGCCGGTGGGGCCCACGCAACTTCCGCCGGGTTCCACCAGGAATTATGATGGGCCGGCGACGCGGGCCATCCGTCACCGATTTGGGGAAGTACGGGTTCCATGGCGATGGTATGCGTTCCATCCCGGGGAATTCTGTGACTGAGATAACCTCTCGTCCGGCGTTCGGGTGGCTGCCCGGCCGGGATCCGGCGGGCATGCGGCCCGCTCGGCAGGCGGGCCGGGGCTGCTCCCGGCCGTGCGGCCCGTCGGCTAAACCGCCGTCCTGGTCAAATCGTTGTCCTAATAAACCGAAAAGGAGTGGGACGTGTTGCGGACGCAACTGATCCACTTCTGATGGTTTCCGAAGTTGATGGTTTCCGGGGCTGTCATGTTCCGTGGGTGACCATACTCACGCCGTCGTGTCCGGTGGTGTCCGTGTTCTCCGGAGTGTCCATGTTCACAGTGCCACGTTGTTCACAGCGCCACGTTGTTCACGGGGCAGCGTTGTTCACGGGGCGGCGTTGTTCACAGGGGCGTATGCGCGATGCCGCGTTCGTGGTGACCGTGCTCACATTTCGCGCAGGTGGCCATGCTCACGTCCGGGTGCTCACGTCCGGATGCTCATATCCGGGTGCGCGGCGGGTCCCGGGACCCGCCGCGTCGCGGCCGCGGGACCGTGCCGATGAGGCCTTCGGGCCCTCCGGGCATGGTCGCCGCCGCCGGTGGCCAGCGCCGGCCGGCGGGCTGTCAGGTCCGCCGCGGGAGTGCCCTCCGGCCCGGCCGGGCGCGCCCCGAGTGTTGTCGGACGCGTGACAGGTGATCTGTCCGGTTGCCGACGTGGCCGCATGACAATCCCGCTGACCTGTGGCGACGGATGCCGTTGCCACAGGGGCCACCCGGCCCGCCCCGGGCGGACAGTGGCCGATCCGACGTCCACGACGGACATACAAGCTGTACGTACACCCTGTATGTTCTTGTGGTGGAGCGGCCGTACGGCCGTACGACGTCGACGCCGAAGGACGGTATTGCCGTGGCGGTGGAGTGGCGCTACTCGTTGCGGATCGGGATGTACCTGGCCAAGCAGAAAGTGCTGCGGCGCAAGCACTTCCCGCTTGTTCTCGAACTTGAGCCCCTGTTCGCGTGCAATCTGTCGTGCACCGGTTGCGGAAAGATCCAGCACCCGGCCTCCGTGCTCAAGCAGCGGATGAGCGTCGAGGACGCCATGGCCGCCGTGGAGGAGTGCGGCGCGCCGGTGGTCGCGATCGCCGGCGGTGAGCCGCTGATGCACCCGCAGCTCGACGAGATCGTTCGTCAGCTCATTGCCCGCAAGAAGTTTGTCCTGCTGTGCACCAACGGGCTGTTGCTCCGTAAGAAGATGGCGAAGTTCACACCGTCGCCGTATTTCACCTTCATCGTCCACATCGACGGGCTGCGGGAGCGGCACGACGCGGTGGTGGAGAAGAACGGTACCTTCGACGAGGCGATCGCCGCGATCGCGGAGGCCAAGGCCGCGGGCTTCCGGGTGGGCACCAACTCCACCTTCTTCAACAACGACAGCCCGCAGGACGTCATCGACGTGCTGGCCTACCTCAACGACGAGGTGAAGGTCGACCAGATCCAGCTCTCGCCCGCCTACGCCTACGAGAAGGCACCCGACCAGGAGCACTTCCTCGGGGTCACGCAGACCCGCGAGCTGTTCTCCAAGGTCTTCGCCGACGGCCGGCGTGCCAAGTGGCGGCTGAACCACTCGCCGGTGTTCCTGGACTTCCTGGAGGGCAAGCGCGATCTCTCCTGCACCGCGTGGGGCATCCCGAGCTACTCGCTCTTCGGCTGGCAGAAGCCCTGCTACCTGATGAGCGACGGCTACGTCTCCTCCTACAAGGAGCTGGTCGAGACCACCGACTGGGACGCCTACGGCCGGGGCAAGGACCCGCGCTGCGCGAACTGCATGGCGCACTGCGGCTACGAGACCTCCGCGGTGCTCGCCACCACGTCCTCGCTGAAGGAGTCCCTGCGCGCCATGCGCAGCGTCTGAGACCGGCAGCGGTGTCCGGCCGGTGTGGTCGGTAGTCGTCCACCGATGGGTGGTCGCCCATCGGTGGACGACTACCCATCGGCGAACAACCGTTGCCCTGAATGTAGTTTTTTATATCCGGACATGTTTTTCAGGCAGGGGCCGGCCGCGTCGATCGTGGCCGGCCCCTGCCGTGCGTGGGTCATTCGGCGGCCGGTGCGAGAACGGCGGTGCGTGGCCCCTGAAGATGGCCCGCGGCTCGTGGGGACGGCCTACGAAACGGCGTCCTTCGCCACCAGGCCGTTCTTCGCCTCCAGACCGACCAGCAGGCGGTCCAGCACCTCGCCCGCCTCCTGGCGCGCCTGGCGCGCCCGCGCCGGGTCACCGGCCCGGCCGATCAACAGGCTTGCCTCGGACAGGACGGCCGCCAGCACCCGGGTGAGAGGCATGACGGGCAGCGGGTCGATCCGCCCCTCCTCGATGGCCCGGGCCAGCCATTCGGCGAGCAGCCGGTAGCCGTAACGCTCGACCAGGACGTCCCACGCGTCATGCCCGAGCACGGCCGGGCCGTCGACCAGAACGATGCGCTGGAAGTCGCTGTCGGTGCAGATGTCCAGGAAGGACTGGAACCCGGCGCGTAGCTGTTCCCAGGCGTCCGTGTCCGACTCGTCCGTGGCCCGCCTGAGTTCGGTGGTCACGAGCTGTTCGGCGACCTCGAGCGCGACCTGCTCCATGACAGCGCCGAAAAGGTCCGCTTTGTCGCGAAAATGATGATAAAGAGCACCGCGGGTCACCTGCGCATCGGCCACGATCTCCTCGGTGCCGGTGGCGGCGTAGCCCTGGGTGCCGAACCGCAGCCGGGCGGCGGCCAGGAGAGCCTGGCGGGTGGCGGCTGGATGCTCGCTCCCGCTGGCTCTGGTCATTCGTCGATTATGTTGCACTCAGTCCTCTAATGAGTGAGTCAAGCCGTAGGAATATTTGTCACTGCGTCGGAGCCTGTCAAATACTTTTAATAATATAACGCTATCCACCGGTCACGCCATCGCCAGGCTACGGCCGCTCTCCTTCGGGATGCGCCCACGCTCGCACATGTGCCGGATCCGCGCGACCGCTGCGCAATCACGGCCGCCCACATCGACCGGCATCCATCTGGCCGGCGTCCACCGGATGCGGCATCCATCGGGCCGACATCCATCGGATACGCTCTACTCTCGGCATCATGACGACAATCGAGCCGCCTGCAACGGCCTCGGCCTGGGGCGAGCCACGCAGCAAGACCGTCACCTGGCATGATCCACTGCCTACCGCCGCGGTGGGGCGGACGATGAGCGGCCTGGACTTTCTCCTGGCGATCCGGGACGGCCGGGTGCCGCCCCCGCCGATCACCGCTCACTTCGACTTCGGGATAGACGAGGTCACCGAAGGCGACGTCGTCTTCCGATGCCTTCCGGACGAGTCCGCCTACAATCCTCTCGGCACGGTTCACGGCGGCCTAGTCTGCACCCTGCTGGACACGGTCACCGGATGTTCCGTGCACACGACGCTGCCGGCCGGCTCCGGGTACACATCCATCGAAATCAAGGTCAACTATCTTCGCCCGGTACGGGTGGTCAGCGGTCGTCCCGCCGAACTGACCGCGCACGGCTGGGTCACTAAGCCCGGCCGCCGGGTCGCGTTCGCCGAGGGGGATGTCCGCGACGCCGCCGGCAAGGTGGTCGCGACCGCCAGCAGCACCTTTCTGGTCTTTCCGCTGGAGAGCGCCACCTCGGGCACGTAGCGCGGACCGTTCACGCGGTCTCGCCCGTTCGCGAAGGTACGGCTGTCCGCGCGGATACGGCTGTCGCCCCGGCCTCCAGGGAGCGCCGGAGAGTGACCGCGTCGGAGGCCAGCGCGCTGACGAGAACACCTGGCCCGGCCAGGGGGAGCGCGGCGAACGTCCCGCCGTCGGTGCTGATGTCGGCACCGACGGCGTCTCCGCC
>NZ_CEVIVC010000148.1:0-6441 GCF_982290645.1 Protofrankia sp. CiP1_Cm_nod4 | reverse complement strand
GAACGCTCCGACCAGCGCCGTCGTTCTGCCGGATGTCGTTCGCTCCGGTGTTGTCAGCTGCCCCAGCCGTGTCACTGCCCGCGTGGTCGTCGGTGTTCGTGTCGGTATCACCCGCGTCGCCCCCGACGTCGTTCCTGACATTGCCTGCGACGTTGTCAGCGCTGCCCTCGTCCGCGGCGCTGTCCTCGACGTCGACCCGAAGGGTGGACGAGATCGAGCCAGGTGGCTCACCGAAACGCCCGAGGACGATCTCCTCCCGCCACAGCAGGCGGGCGTCAGCCGCGAGCCTGATCGTCGCCCGCATCCGGTGCCGGCATCCGTGGGCGGCCACGGTCGGTTCGGGCAGGTACTCCAGCGCGCCGCCCGGCCCGATATCGGCGTGGACGTCGAACAGCGACGGCTGCTCGCCGTGCCCGGGCAGCGCGACGGTCGCGGCCGTCGTGCGCAGCACCAGCCGGACACCCGCACCGACCGTGATATCCAGCCGCAGCTGGTCGCCGGCAAGCGGCCCGGCCGCGGCGTTCACCAGATGCACGGTGACGGTCGGCAGCCCGTCGCCGGGGCGCGTCCAACCCCCGGTACGCCGCAGGACCAGCGGCACCTGCGACCTCAGCTCGCTGACCCGTACCCCGCCAACTCGGATCCCGCCAACTCGGATCCCGCTGTCACGGATCCGGCCGTCGTGCGCCTCGCCGCCGGTCCGGTGGCCGTTGATCCCGATGTCGCGGGTACCCCCGGCCCGAACACCGTTGCCAGCGGCCCCGTTGCCACTGACTTCGTTGCCGCGAGCCTCGCGGGGGCCGATCTCGTTGCCATCCGTGATCGGTTCGATCCGGATGACCGCGTGCGCGCTGATCGACGTTCGATCGATGCGTGCCGGTGGCCGGCCTGAACCGACGCCGGTCATCCCGGCGGCCGTTTCCCTTCTGTCCGTCAACTCGTCCTCGATACTGTCCCCGACGTCGTCGCGAGCGGGCCGACCGGGCCCGGTGTGATCGGGTCCAGTGTGACCGGCTCCGGCCCGGCAAGGTGCGGCGGGGCGCGGGCCGATCGGGCGCGTGCTGATCGGGCGCGGTCCGGGCTGGTTCAGGACGGCCGGCCCGGGGCGGCGACCTGGGCGGCGGGGTGATCCGGAGACCGCGACCGGACGTGCCGCGAAGAACCCGCGAGCACCGCGAGGACCCAGTCGGCCACCTCGGCCGCTCCCGGTCGCGTTGTCAGTGAGGTGAACAGCACCGGACGGCCGTGGCGGACCCGTTCGGCGTCCCGGGCCATGACGCCGAGGTCCGCGCCGACGAGCGGCGCGAGATCGGTCTTGTTGATGACAAGAAGATCACTGTTGGTGACGCCCGGGCCGCCCTTGCGAGGCACCTTGTCGCCGCCGGCCACGTCGATGACGAATATCTGCCGGTCGACGAGGCCATAGCTGAAGGTCGCGGTCAGGTTGTCGCCGCCGCTTTCGACCAGGACCAGGTCGAGCGGGCCGAAGTCCGCCTCCAGGTCCTCGACGGCGTCCAGGTTCGCGGTGATGTCGTCCCGGATGGCGGTGTGCGGGCAGCATCCCGTCTCGACCGCGCGGATGCGCGCCGGGTCGAGCACGCCGGCCGCGCGCAGGAAGTCGGCGTCCTCGGTGGTGTAGATGTCGTTGGTCACGACCGCGAGCCGCAGGGTGCTGGCGAGGGCCCGGCACAACGCCGCGACCAGCGCGGTCTTGCCGCTGCCCACCGGCCCACCGACACCGATACGGACCGCCCGGCCGTCCGGGCGCGCATCTCCGAGTGCACGCGGCCCCACTGTCTGGGGCGTTGCTGTCTGGGGTGTTGGCGGTTGCGCCGCTTCAGGTGGATGTCCGGTGCCGGTACGCCGGGCCGGGCCGCCGCCCGTCGCGGGAAACATCTGAAGGTCGTGCTCGCGATGCATCCCTACACCTTCCCGAACTTCTCCCGGCCCCGCACACGGGCGCGTGGCCTGATGACCGCCGGACGGGGACGTGCCTGCCCGGAGAGCATCCGCACCCCGGCATGCGCGACCTGGCGTCCGGGGGTTTCATACCTCCGGCCGGGTACGCGCACCCGCGCCTGAACACATGACCTGAACACATGACCTGACGACTGCCCCACCGGCCAGAACCTCTCCCCCGCACGGGCCAACCATTTTTGATCACAGGTTCCCCGTATGCGTCACAACGGTTCTACATTACGTTGAGCAATAGTTTATGCTCATACGGTGCATCGCAGTTGCGCTCTTCGCGGGCGTATAGCTGCTTGCGGCGGCACGGCCGTTCGCGAAGACGCCGCCGGCGGCGGCACACCCACTGGCGGGGGCGCGGCTGTTCGCGGGGGCGTGGCTGTTCGCAGGGGCGTGGCCCGGCCTGATCTCATCTGCCCGGGTGGTTCCGGTCCCGCCGTCGGTGGGCCGCTCCGGTGAACCGGCCCACCGACTGGGCCGTGCTGGACCTGGATGCGGACCCCACACCAGGCGACCCCTTCTCGGTACGGCAGCTGGCGCGCAGATATCTCGAATTCGCCGCGGACGTCGAGTACGCCCGCGGGCAGGTGGAGTCCCTGCACACCGGCGGCGCCGTCGAATCATGGCTGGGGGAGGCGGGGGACGCATTCCGGGAGGAGCTCGCGGAATTCCCTGAGCAGCTGCGGAAACTGGAAACGTCCTACCGGATGGCCGGAGACGCGCTGACAGCCTACGAGCCGATTCTGGCCGCGGCACAGATTCAGGCTGACCGGGCGTTGGCCCGGGGCCGCGACGCGCGTTTCCAGCGGGACAATGCGCGGAACCTCCTCGGCCCAGCCCAGGCCGCGTTGGCCACGGACACGGTGGCCCTTGCCGACCTTTCCTCGACATCTTCCAGTTATCCCATGCGTATCCCCCCGTCGCCCGATCCGGCGCAGGTGGCGCAGGCCAGCCGTAACCGGGCCGCGGCACAGGCCAGGCTCGACCAGATACAAGGTGCCGTTCAGGACGGGCAGAGCGAACTGGACGCCGCCCGCCGGCTCGCGTTGTCCGCAGAAGCCATGCGCGCGGACGCCGCCAAGGTCTGCGTGCAGGCGATCCGGGCCGCCTCCGATGCCGGGATCAGAAACAAGCCGTGGTATTCGTGGGAGAGGATCGGAAATGCTGCGGGGAAGGTTTGGACGTCCGCCGTCCAGGTCGCGAAAATCACCGTCGCGGTTCTGGGTGTGGTCGCTCTCATTGTCGGAGGCCCGGCCGCCTGGGTCGTTTTCGCCGCCGCTGTCGTCGTCCTCGCCGACACTTTGATGGAGTATGACAGGGGGCGGGCGTCCCGATGGGACGTCGCGTTTGCCTTACTCGGCGTCGTGCCTGGCACAAAAGGCCTGACGACGGTCGGCGCGCTGGTCCAGGGGGTACGTGGTGGCAGCCGGGCGGTCGCCGGTATCCGGAGCGCCGCCGACGCCGGAAAGCTGTTGCTGGGCGGCGGCCGGGCGCTTGCGCACGGCGGTCAGGAAATGGCGCTCGGCGCGATCGCCACCGGCCGCCAGCGGCTGGCCTCGGCAGCCGCCGCCGTCCGCCGCGCGGTGACCGATCCGGCCGGGACAGCACATCTGGCTGGGACGTCACGCGCGGCCAGGACGGATATCGTGGCCGGTTCCGATCCGGCGGCTGCCGCGGCCGTCCGGACCACGTCCGTCCGCTTTCCCGAGAACACCGCGGCACATTCTACAAACCGGACAGCCGGAGAAGCCGGAGAAGCCACCGCCAATCTCGACCGCGCCGCCGACACCACCATCACCACCCACCCCGACAAACCCCCGTCCACCACCGGCCCCAACCACGCCGACAACGACCACGCCGACAACGGCCACGACAGCGGCGGAAACAAGGGTCATGCGGACAGCGGCGACAATAAGGGAAACTCCAACAGTGGGCACAGCGACAATCTCGCAGACCCGGACGGCGCTCCCTCGAGCACTCCCGATCGGATTCGCTCTGACGAACCCGGCACTGGCTTCAGCGAATTCAATCATGGTAGTCGGGCGAACGATGCTGCGGCTACGCCCGACGGCCCGGAAGTCACCGGGTCGCAGTTGGATGCCAAGCGACAGGAATCCGATGGCTTCCAGAGGGAATCAGCACCGGATGGTGAATCTTTATCCAGCTCTTCGGTCGACATGTCTTCGCTCGTCCCCGGCCCTCTCGGTGATTTTTTTCGGCCGGGTATTCATGGCGTCATAGGAGACGTTCAAAAAAAGGAGATCGATATCGCTCGTGTGCTTGTCGACGAGGGTTCGGACGTGCGGTTTCTCCCGGCTGATCATACTGTGCGTAACCAGCAGAACCCCGATGTCATTGTCCGTAGTGATCCCGATGATCCGGGCCTTGTTACAGAGCTCAAGACGCTTGAAAGCTCGAGCAAGAACGCGATTCGAAGGAACATTCTTAAGGCGGGAAAGCAGACTTCCGGTGATGGTGGGGCGGTCATTGACGGACGCCAGGTGGGACTGAGGGCGGAGGATGCGTACGAGGGGATCAAGAAGGCGTGGGGGCAGGCCGCGGGCGGCCCGGCGGCAGATGCCCTCGGGGATGCCGCTGGTCAGCCGTTTCCGGCGCAGGTACGTATTTTTCTCGGAGACGGGTCGAGTATGATGGCCCGGAAGGTTGATGGTGGAATTTTGATTACCAGGCCGGACGGCTCCGCAGAGCTGCGTGGAGGTTGAGGGCTGTGTCTGACACCGATCAGATATTCTTCAAATCCGATCTCGACCTTCCTGAGGTAACCGTCAGGATTGCCGATGGCATGGATTTCGATATTGTTCGTTTCGAGGACGGTATCTCGGTGTACAGAAAGGGCTATCGAGGCTTGGAAGGCACCGTTGGCGGTGCGGTTCTGCAAAATGATGTCTCCGTCCCTGAGCCTCGGGAGCAGGAAGATCGGGCAATCTATGACGACTATCCATACTACTGGGAGATCTGGATCTCAAGGCCGGGGGGCGGGGGGCGACAGGAATCCTTGGCGAGGATGATGTTCGAGGATTTTGTCAAAAATTTCCAGTGGTCGTGCATTCTGACAAGGAACGCTGATCTCGTCCTTGCGAGATGGTCGCCGGAAAAGGGCCTCGAGGATTTCCCCGTTGGCACATCCGTCGATCTTGATGGAATTTCGATCTGGGGTGCGGAGTAGGGCCTGCTACGGCTTGCTGGTGGTGGAGGTCCGATGGTCGTCCTGTTGGCTGGTGCCTGTCGGGAATTGACAGTGTGTTGGTTTCCGGGCGGCTCGGGGGTGCGGTATGTACGATGTGATCACTGCAACCGAGTCGGGGACGGTCATGGGGAGCGTTCGACGTACGAGTCTGCTGGGCGCGTCCGTGGCATGGGGGATCCTGACGCTCATCATCGCCATCGCGTTCATCGTCGACGGCACCTCCGCGCCCACGGCCGGCTCGGGTGGGCGAGCGGGGGGATCGAGTTCTTCGTCGGGAACGGGCTCCATATCGAAACCGGCGCTGGCGCCTGACGAATACCAGGCCGTGTTGACCAGGGTCGAACAGGCGGTACGCCCTGCCGTGGACCGGGTTCTGGCGGCGACCACTCTCGCGGAGGTCGACTCCGCACGAATTGATCTCGCCACGGCGCTGCGCCAGCAGTCGGACTATATCCAGACGGTCACACCGCCATACCAGGCCCGTGAGCAGCATGCTGTGCTGGAAAGCGCTCTCCTCGTCTGGAACAGGCTGGAGAAGGACATCTCCTCGGCAGACGTGACGAAACTGAATTCCTGCGGCGTGCAGAGCGCACTGCAAACGCAGTTGTACGAGGCCAGGCGAGACGTCTACCGTGCGGTGAAGTCCGGCACCTACAAGACGGCCATGGCGAGTTTTTCCGAGATCAATCTGAAGTTCGGTGAATTGATGCTGCCGCTGGAGCCAACGGCCCCTCAGATCACCGACCGTCGTGCGGCCAACGGCGCGGTCGTCCAGCGATCCGGCCGGCGAGGGTCCGGAAGCCTGCGGATCAAAAACGGCGATGTCACCGACGTCGCCGTCCTGGTGGCCAGCGGAAACCCGGCGGAGCCTCAGCTCACCGTCTACGTGCGGAGCAACTCGAATGCCACGGTGACCGGGATCGCCGGCACCTACTGGGTCTACTTCAAGTCCGGCAGCGACTGGGACGCCGCCCGCCGCGGGTTCACCCGGGACTGTTCCTTCGAGAAGTTCGACGACTCGTTCGACCCCAACGCGAACTGGGAGATCAGTCTCGAGAAGACCTCCACCGGCAACGCCACGACCAGCACGGTCCCCGCATTCTAGAACCACGATCGGTATCGTTCCCACCGTAGTTCCCTCGCTGACCGCCCCCGTGGCGGAATCCGTGGACATCCGCCGGCCCGCCCGGCGCCGACAGGCAGGGCCACGGTGTAAAGAAGACGCCGGTATGAGCCGATGTGCCGGGTCATGGTGGATACTTTCA
>NZ_CEVIVC010000147.1:0-11745 GCF_982290645.1 Protofrankia sp. CiP1_Cm_nod4 | reverse complement strand
GGCGCCGGCACGGCCGCCACCGTGGGCAGCGACACCGGTAGCGAGGCGTTGTCCACCGGCTGCGGGGGCAGCGGCACCTCGTACCCGGCGGCGGGCTCCTGGACCAGCGTCAGCGCGGGGGCGAGCGGCCGGGTGAAGACCGGCTGCGGCGGCGGCGGGGCGGCGGGCTCGGCCGGGGCCTCCGGCGCCACCAGCGCCCGGGCCGCGTCGTCGTGCGGGCGGACGCGGCGCACCACCGGATCCCAGGTCCAGCGGGCGCAGCGGCTCTCCGAGGTGAGCTGGACCAGCCAGATCCCGTCCACCCGGCGCCAGGCGTCCCACTGCGCGTTCTCCGGGTCGTCCTGCGCGGCCTGCAGCCGCGCGTCCACCACCTCGCCGAGGGGACGGCCGGGTGCGCCGCCGGGATCCTTCGGCAGCAGGGCGGCCCGCGCCTCCTGCACCACCCGGGCCCGTTCGGCGAGCACCGGGCCCTCGTAGCGTTCCACCCGCTCGACCGCGATGCCGGCGACCCGCGCGACCTCCGCGGTGGTCTCACCGGCCCGCAGCCGGGCCTGGATCTCGCGGGGGGTCAGCGCGCTTTCCTGGCGTACCTCGCTGCGCCGCGCGCCGCGCAACGTGGCCCGCAGCCGGTCGTCGACCGGCACCCGGAACTTCTCCGCGTCGGGCCCGCCGGCGGCGTCGGCGAGCACGAGGTAGCCGCCGTCCTCGCTGAGCGCGACCGCTCGCAGCTCACGCATGGCGCCTCCTCATCGGCGTGGTCCGAGTCTGCCACAGCGCGTTCGGTGACGACAGGTAGGTGACGATAGGTGCCTGGGCTGCCGAGAACCCACCGTTCATGCCTACAACCACACCTTGCCATCGGTGCGCCTGTGGTGTCCCACCTCGCCGAGTCGACACGCTCTGCCGGAGTTGCCGGTATGGCGACACTACCCACTTCTGGAGACGACGGTAGCCGCGGGGCCACTTTTTGGAGAGAAACGGGCGCCGCGGGCTACATTTCGACGGTGGCGCCCGTGGGACGCCTTTCAGCCGGCCAAGGCGCCCGTGGGCGCCTTTCAGGGGCGACGGCCGCCGGGAGGCCTGGTGGCGGGCGGGCGCCGGCGCGCGGGCCGGGCCGTCGCCTTCGGCCGGCCCTGGTCGCCGGCACCGGCGACCAGGGCCGCGCCGACGATTCCGGCCTCGTTCTGCAGCTGCGCCGCGACGACCTTCGTGTTCACCTCGAGGTAGTCGAGAAAACGATCAGTTTTTCGGCTGGCGCCGCCGCCGATGATGATGAGATCCGGCCACAGCAGCGCCTCAAGCGCGTTCAGATAGCGGGTGACGCGCTTCGCCCACTTCTCCCAGGAAAGATCGTCGCGTTCGCGGGCCCCCTCGGACGCCCTCGTCTCCGCGTCGCGCCCACCGATCTCCAGATGGCCGAGCTCGGTGTTGGGAACGAGCTGCCCGTGCAGGAACACCGCCGTGCCGATACCGGTGCCGAAAGTCGTCATGATCACGACGCCGCCGACGTCCCGGCCGGCTCCGAAGGCCATCTCGGCGACGCCCGCGGCATCGGCGTCGTTGACCACGGCCACCCCGCCCGGGCTGCCCGGCAGCGCCGATCCCAGGGCCGCCGCGACGTCGGTGCCCACCCAGACCGGGTCGATGTTGGCCGCGGTCCTGGCCGCGCCGCCCTTGATGACGGCGGGAAAAGCGGCCCCGACCGGGCCCGTCCAGCCGAAGTGCGCCACGACCTCCGCGACGGTCTTGGTGATGGCCGCCGGTTGCGCCGGCTGCGGTGTGGGCAGCCGGAAGCGGGGCGCGGTGAGTGTTCCCTCGTCGATGTCGACGGGTGCACCCTTGATACCGGTACCGCCGATGTCGACACCGAAGACCTGCATGTCGCCTGTGTCCTCCTGTTACCACCGGCCGCCGATATCTCTGACGCGGTATCCACCATGCGCGGCGCGCACAGTGCTGCGCCGTGCCGTCGCTGGCACCGCTGGCACCGCTGGCACCGCCGTGCCAGCGACGTGTGTGCCAGGCCCTGCGTGCCACCCCCGTGCCCACTCCACCATAGATCCGCACACCTCGTCGGCCTATCCGGGTGTGACACCGATATTCGGGGGCGCATTCCGCCGCGGCGGCCGGCCGGCGGCGGTAGGGAGGATCATCTCCGGAGCGCTTCGGGCCGGCGTCCACGCGGCCGGGCTAAGCTGGATGGGTGCGCCTGAGCGATTCCCATGGCCGGGTGGCCACTGATCTCCGGGTTTCGCTGACCGATCGCTGCAACCTGCGGTGTTCCTACTGCATGCCCGCCGAAGGCCTGGCCTGGCTGCCGCGGGCGGAGATCCTGACCGACGACGAGATCGTCCGGCTGGTGCGGATCGCGGTGACCAGGCTCGGTGTCGACGAGGTCAGGCTCACCGGCGGCGAGCCGACGCTGCGGCCGGGCCTGGCCGGCCTCGTCGGCCGGCTGGCGCGGCTGCGCCCCCGTCCCCGGCTGTCGATGACGACCAACGGCATCGCGCTCGTGAGCATGGCCCCGGCGTTGCGCGCGGCGGGCCTGGACCGGGTGAACGTCTCCCTCGACACCCTGCGCACCGACCGCTACCAGGCGCTGACCCGCCGGGACCGGCTCGCCGACGCGCGGGCGGGGCTGGCCGCCGCGGCCGCCGCCGGGCTGGCACCGGTGAAGGTCAACGCGGTGCTGCTGCGCGGCGTCAACGACGACGAGGCGCCCGACCTGCTGCGGTGGTGCCTGCGACAGGGCTACCAGCTGCGCTTCATCGAGCAGATGCCGCTCGACCCCCAGCACTCCTGGGACCGGGCCGCCATGGTCACCGGCGCGGAGATCCTCGCCGGGCTGCGTGGCGAGTTCGTCCTCACGCCGCTGCCCGGCCGGGGCAGCGCGCCCGCCGAACTGTTCACCGTCGACGGCGGGCCGGGCACGGTGGGGCTGGTCGGTTCGGTGACCGCGCCCTTCTGCGCCACCTGCGACCGGGTCCGGCTCACCGCTGACGGGCAGGTCCGGTCCTGCCTGTTCGCCCGGGAGGAGACCGACCTGCGTACCCCGCTGCGGGCCGGGGCCGACGACGCGCACCTGGCGGCGCTGTGGGCGCGGGCGGTCCGGGGCAAACGGGCCGGGCACGGCATCGACCAGCCGGCGTTCACCCAGCCGGCGCGGCCGATGTCGGCGATCGGCGGATGACCGGCGGCCGGGCCGGGACGGGCTGGGACGCGGTGGTGCTCGCCGGCGGCCTGGCCCGCAGGCTCGGCGGGGCGGACAAACCGGCGCTGACCATCGGTGACCAGACCCTGCTCGAACGCGTCCTGGCCGCGGTGGACGACGCCCGGCAGGTGGTCGTGGTCGGCCCCCGGCGCCCGGTCGCGGTGTCGCGGCATATCGTCTGGACCCGGGAACGGCCGCCCGGCGGGGGACCGGTCGCGGCCCTGGCCGCCGGCCTCGGGCTGGTGGGCGCGCCGTTGGTGGCGGTGCTTGCCGCCGATCTCCCGTTCGTGACGGCGGGTGCCCTCGACGCGCTCGTGCGGGCCGTCGACGACGATGCCCAGGGCGGTGCCCATGGCGCTGGCCATGCCCAGGGTGCTGATCATGCCCATAGTGCTGGCCGCGACGGTGACCAGTGTGATCGGCGCGGTGGCGTGGTGCAGGGCGCCCTGCTGGCCGACCCGGCGGGCCGCCGGCAGTACCTCACCGGCGTGTGGCGGACGTCGGCGCTGCGTGCCCGGTTACCCGTGGTCACCGCTGGCGTTCCGATGCGATCCGTCCTGGCCGGTCTGCCGGCGCGGGTGCTGCCCGCCGACGCGCGTGCCACGCTGGACTGCGACCGGCCCGCGGATGTCGAGCGGGCGCGCCGCTGGGCCAGGATGGACCGGTGAGTTCTCTTGACGACTGGGTGGTCGACGCGGCCGGCGCGCTCGGCCTCGACCCCGGGATCCTCGACGTCCAGGAGGTTCTCGGCCTCGCCCGAGAGGTGGCCCACGCCGTGGCACGGCCCGCGGCTCCGCTGACCGCCTTCCTTGTCGGTCTGGCGGCCGGCCGTGCCGGCGGTGATCCACAGGCGGTCCGGCTGGCCATCGACAAGGTGCTCGCCCTCGTCACGGCCCGCGCGGACGGCGACGGCCAGGACGCTTAGCGCATCCAGGCCGGGTTGTCCTCCAGCAGCCCGCGCATGTCGATGACCATCGTCTGCATGGTGAACGGGTCGTCCACCGCTGACAGGCGCGGCAGCACCGTCGTGGCCATGTCGGCGTCGACGTTGGGGCCGGGGCCGGCGGCGCCGGGCGCGGCAAGGCCGAGGGGACCGGTCCGGGCCTGGTCCGGCGCTGGTGACCGGCCCCGGGCGGTGACGATCACTCGGTCCAGCCCGCCGAGCGCGAGGATCAGCGCGAATCCCGGCAGCGCGAAGAGCGCCGGCCGCCACGCGGTCAGCGCCACGACGGCGAACACTGCCACGACCGTGCACGCTCCGATCGCGTGGCGTTGCGCGGGTGGCAGCGCCGGGACCTTTCGACCATGTCGGTAGTGCGCCACGAGCTCAAGTGTGCCTCTCGCGGACGAACCCGCCAAAGCCCGGCCCGTCCGCCGTGGCCGGGCAGCCCGTCCGCCGGGCGGCTGCGACGGCCGGCCGCCGGTGGACGAGGTGTCATCCCCCCGCGGGGGAGCAGGCAGGAGCCGACCCGGCCCGCGTCGGAGCCGATGTGTGTCATCCCCCCGCGGGGGAGCAGGCGGGACGGGACGTGGCACAGGACGTGGTGGACGCCGGCACGGGCACGTCGGTGAACAGCGGCCGCAGCCCCTGGGCACCTGCCTCGGCACGGGCCTCGATCGTCCACGCGATCACCGTGCGTTCCCGGCCGTCGCGGGCGGCGACCAGCCGCTCGGCGTCCCGCCAGGCGTTCTCCCGGGCGGCGACCAGCGTCGGGACGAGGGCTTCGCGGTCGGTGCCGAGCCGGTCCGCGATCTCGTCCGGCAGCGAGCCCAGCGGGCTCCCCGGCTGCGTGAGCAGGGACACCGCCACCTTCGCCAGGATCTCGTTGATCCGGTCGTGGTCGCCCTTGTGGCTGCTGCCGTCCGGGCCGGTGAGGCCCATGGCGGCGAGGACGAACGGGAGGTCGCGGGTGATGTGCGCGTGCATGCTGAGCACCAGGCCGCCGGCGGGGCTGCCGGCGGGATCGCCGGGGGTGGGTGTCGATGCCGTGGCGAAGGCGGTCCGCCACACCGGTGGCACCCCGGCCGGCCTGCCGTCGGCCCATCCGTCGAACGCCCGGAAGTAGTACTCGGCGAACAGCGCGGCCTCGGCGCGAACCCAGGCGGGGTCGGCGAAGTAGCCCGGTGTGGCGGCCGCGTCGCGGAAAGCCTCGGTCGTCCGCAGGTAGACCAGGGCGAAGAGCGCGCGGGGGTCGCAGTGGTCTTCCAGTGGCCGCAGTCGATTACGCATCGTAGTTATTACAGCGTCCGTGCACGTTGCCGAGCCGGTCGCGCAGGGTGGCGGGAACGCCGTCTCCGCCTGTCGCGCCCAGGCGTAGGTGGCCGGTGTCACGGCCTGGCCGGTCGGCACGGTCGCCCGAGCGGGTATGGCAATGATCGATAAGCCGGCCGTCAGAGATATAATGATTGCGGTGCGTAGCCGACTCATGGGTCTCATAGTAGCCTTATGACTACTCGAAGTATTTACAATCGCGGGATGAGTCGCGATACTGCTGCGCCATGTCCTCCAATGGTCACACTTCGCGTGAGATGGCTACGCTGCGCAGTTCGTTGTATCGTCAGGGTGCTGGCGGCGAACCCGCTCATCGCGGCCCGGCCGAGGACGATCCGACGGCGGCGGGCCCTGCCGGTGCCGAGGGCCTCGCGGGCGCGAGCCCGCCGGCCGCCGCGGACGGTGCCGCCCGGGACATCCTCGACAGGCTGCCCGAGATCGTCTTCCGGACCGACGCCCAGGGCCGCTGGACCTATCTCAACCCCGCGTGGACGGTGGTGACCGGCTTCGAGGTCGAGACCACCCTGGGGAAGCACTTCCTCGACTACGTGCACCCGGACGAGCGCGACCACACGGTGGCGCTGTTCATGGCGGTGGTGGCCGGCGGTGCCGGCCACTGCCACCACGTGACCCGCTATCGGACCAGGGGCGGCTCCTACCGCCGCGTCGAGATCCGCGCCAGCCTGCTGCGCGGCCTGGACGGCCGGGTCGTGGGCAACCTGGGAACGATCATTGACGTGACCCGCGGCCACCTCGACGCCGAGACGGTCGGCGAGCACACGGCGCTGCTGGAGCTCGTCGCCGACGGCGCCCCGGTCGACGATCTCCCGATGGGGATCCTGCTCGTCGACCGCGCGCGCCGGATCCGCCGCGCGTCGCCGGTCGTGGACCGCCTGACCGGTGGCCGGCTGCGGGCCGGTGACCCGCTGGAGCGGCTGGCCGGGCTGCTGCGGCCGCGCACCGGCGCGGCCGCTCTGGATGGCGAGTGGGGGCTGGTCGCGACGGCGATCCGGACCGAGCAGCCGCAGCACGCCTACCTGAGCCTGGCCGCCGGGCCAGTGACCGCTGGGCCAGTGGCCGCCGGCCCAGCGGCTGCCGGGCCAGTGACCGCCGGGTACCCGCGGGAACGGGCGCTGCGGGTGTCGGTGATCCCCGAGGCCGGGGAGTCCCAGGACCTGCTGGCGGTGGTGCTGCAGGATGTCACGGACCTGCGGCAGGCCGAACGGCGGCAGGCGGCCGTCGCCTGCCTCGGCCAGCGCGCGCTCGTCGGGACGACGGTCGGCAGCCTGCGCCGGGAGGCCGCCGAGGTCGTGTGCGACACCCTGGGCGTGCCGTACTGCGAGGTGCTGGGACCCGTCGCGCAGCACGGCTCGGTCATCGCGAGGGTGCTGGCCGCGGACAGCCCGGTGGTCGTCGACCACGGCGTGACACCCCTGGGCGTGTCGCTGCCGGGCACCTCCGACGTCTTCGGTGACGTCTTCGGCGACGGCTTCGGCGGGGCCTCCGGCGGAGTTGGTCAGATCGCCGGTGTCGCCGCCCGTATCGGAGCTGCTGGCCGTAGCTTCGGCGTCCTGGTGGCGTACACGACGCATCCACGGGAATTTGCCGCGGACGAGGCGGACTTCGTCCAGTCGGTCGCCAACGTGCTGGCCGCGGCGATCGAACGGCACAACGCCGAGCGGAAGGTCCGCCGCCAGGCCCTGCACGACCCGCTGACCGGCCTGGCCAACCGGATCCTCCTGCACGACAGGATCTCCAGGGCGCTGGGGGAGATCGAGCGGGACGGCGGCCGGCTCGCGCTGCTGCTGATGGACCTCGACCGGTTCAAGGAGATCAACGACACGCTGGGCCACAACGTGGGCGACGACGTGCTGCGCGAGGTCGCCGTCCGGCTGGGCCGGGCCACCCGGCCCAGTGACACGGTCGCCCGCCTCGGCGGGGACGAGTTCGCCATCCTGCTCCCGTCGGCACCGGGGGGTGCCGCCGACGCGCTGGCGGCCGCGGGCTCCATCCGGGCGGCGCTGGCCGAGCGCATCGACGTCGGCTCCCTGCCCCTGCACGTGGACGGCAGCATCGGGATCACGCTTGCTCCCGACGACGGGCGTGATCCCGGGACGCTGGTGCGCTGCGCGGACGTGGCCATGTACCGGGCGAAGCAGCTCTCCCTCGGCGTCGCCGTCTACGCCCCGGACGCCGACCAGAACCGCCGGGAGCGCCTCGAGCTGCTCGGCGGCCTGCGCTCGGCGATCGCCGGCGGCCAGCTCGTCCTGCACTACCAGCCCAAGGTGGACCTGCGTACCGGGCGGACCACGGCGGTCGAGGCGCTGGTGCGCTGGCAGCACCCGGCCCACGGGCTGGTCGAGCCGGGCCGTTTCGTCCCCTTCGCCGAGCAGAGCAACCTGGTCAAGCCGCTGACCCGCCGGGTGCTCATGCTCGCGCTCGACCAGGCACGGTCCTGGTGGGACGCCGGCCGGCTGCTGCCGGTGGCGGTGAACGTCTCCGCCCGGATGCTGCATGACGCGGAGCTGATCTCGACCGTGCGGGCGGAGCTGGACCGCACCGGCCTGCCGCCGCGGGCGCTCGAGCTCGAGCTCACCGAGAGCGCGGTCATGGTGAACACGCGCAACGCGATGAGCGTCATCACCCGGTTACGCGGCGAGGGGATCAGGATCTCGGTGGACGATTTCGGGACGGGGTACTCGTCGCTGGCCTATCTGCGCGATCTTCCCGTGCACGACCTCAAGATCGACAAATCGTTCGTGGTGAATGTGGCGCATCGCACCAAGGACTTCTCGATCGTCCGGTCGATCATCGATCTCGCCCATAATCTTGATCTGCGCGTGGTCGCCGAGGGTATCGAGTCGCGTGAGGTCTGTAGCCTGTTGCGCGATCTGGGGTGCGACGAGGGGCAGGGCTTCTATCTCGGCCACCCGGTGCCGCCCGCGGATCTCGCGGCCTAGCATGGCCGCAGGCCTGGGCGCAGGACGAGGCCAGGGGGGACGGGGGGCGAGTTGTCCTGGTGCTGGCGCTGGTGCCGATGCCGACGCGTGCGCGCTGCTTTCCCGGACACTGCTTTCCCGGACAAGGTGTCACGCCGGCGTGCTGTGCTGCACCATAGGCTCAGCCTCACTACATTCTGGAGGTCGGCCGTGGGCAGGGGAAGTCGTACGCCGCTGGGGCGCGCCATGCCTGTCGTGTCCGCGCTCCTGGCGGCCATCGTCGTTCTCGCCGGGTGCGGCTCCGGTCGCTACGAGTACGTGACGAACAAGGGCGCGGGCACGTTTCTCAAGATTCCCAGCTCCTGGCAGCACCAGCCCATGCTCGGGCCGGCCTTCGTCGGGATAGACGCCCGCAACGTCTCTCCCGACGCCGCCCGGGTGCTCGCCTCCCGCGAGTGGGTGGTGGGGATCGACGCGGCGGCGAAGTTCGACGACAAGAACCTGCTGCTCCCGGACGCCCCGGAGCCGAAGGGGTTCGTCCAGGTCCGCCAGCTCCTGCCGGAGGAAGCGGCCACGCTGTCCACCAACGACCTGCGTAACCTGCTCATCTCCATCGACGACGCCGAACGGGAGCAGACCGAGGAGATCCGGCGGGATCCCGAGGGTGCCCGGCTGGCGCCGCACTTCCTGCTACTGACCGACGAGGCCGTCCGCAAGGACGGCGGTGTGCACGGCGTCCATCTGATCTACCAGCTCCGGGTGGACACCGGTCTGGTCACCATCGACCAGACCAGTCTTTTCGACCGGGATCAGACGATGCTCTACCAGCTCGTGTTCGCCTGCTCCGCCTGGTGCTACGACAAGCACGGTGCGCAGATCAACCAGGTTCAGACATCGTTCACGATCAAGCCGATCACCTGAGATTGAAGACCATGAATCAGACCTCGTCCGCGCAGCAGCCTGTGCAGCCGCCCTCGCAGCCGTTCCAGATCGCTCCCGTCGACCCTCCGCCGCGGCAGTCCGGGCCGGTACGCAAGCGGCTGGTCCTGTGGGACAGGGTGAAGTTCCTCCTCCTGATCGTGGCGCTGTTCGCGTTCGTGGTGGCCGCGGCCATGTCGGACAACCCGATCATGGCCTTCTCCGACGCCCTGCGCGAGCAGGCGTTGACCAGCTGGTGGCTGGTCGCGCTGTTCGCGGTCGAGATCGTCCGCCAGGTGCACATGTTCATCGGCGAACGGTTCTCGGCCTACTACGTCTTCTGGACGGACCGGGTCTTCGGCCGCTTCGAGCGTCGCCTGCTGCGGTTCAACGACTGGAACCGCTACCGGATGAGCCGGGCCCTGAAGTGGGTGGCGACCCTCGCGGTCGCCGCCTTCGTCTACGCCCGGATCCGGGACGACTCGATCTTCAACGCCGTCGTCGCCCTCCCCGGTGACATCTGGGGCGCGATGCCGCTCGTGCTCCAGCTCGTCCTGTTCATGGCGATCGCCATCGGCCAGTTCGTGGCGATCTTCTGGTTCCTCTCCCGCGGCGGTGTGGACGTCTACTTCCCGGAGGACATCAAGACCAGGTTCACCGACGTCTGGGGCCAGGACCACGTCCTGTCCCGGGTCAAGGAGGCGGTCTTCCACCTGGAGAAGCCCGAGGAGATCGAGAGCCGGGGCGGTTACGTGCCGGGCGGCATCCTGCTGTGGGGCCCGCCGGGCACCGGCAAGACCCTGATCGCGGAGGCGGTCGCCGGCGAGACCGGCAAGCCCTACGTCTTCGTCGACCCCGGGGCGTTCCGGGCGATGTTCTTCGGCGTCGGCGTGATGAAGGTCAAGGGCCTGTTCCGCAAGCTGCGCAAGCTGGCCCTCCGCTACGGCGGTGTGATCGTTTTCTTCGACGAGGCCGACACCCTGGGCAACCGCGGCCAGCTCGCCGGCGACTTCGGGCGGGCGGCCCCGGCGGGCATGGCCGACGTCCCTCTCTTCGGGCCGGCCGGTACCTCCGCCCTCGGGTCTGCCGGCTTGGCGCACTCCTCGTGCAACGGGCTGGCCTACGCCAGCCACGGCAGCCGCCGGCAGCTCGCCGAGGCCCAGTTCGTCGTCCCCGGCGGCGGCGGTGGTGGCCAGTCGAGTTTCGACGGGACGCTGCAGGCGCTGCTGACCGAGATATCAGGCCTGAAGAAGCCCCGCGGCTTCCTCAACCGGGTCGTCCGCCGCGCCCTGGGGATGCGGCCGAAGCCGCCGCCGAAGTACCGCATCATGATCATGATGGCGACCAACATGCCGCAGTCCCTGGACGAGGCGCTGCTGCGGCCCGGCCGCATCGACCGCATCTACAAGGTCGGCTACCCCAGCAAGGAGGGCCGGGTGCGGACCTTCCACGGCTACCTGTCCAAGGTCCACCACAACGTGGCGCCCGAGCAGGTGGAGCGGCTCGCCGTGATGAGCCCGTACGCCACCGGCGCGAGCATCAAGGACATGGTCAACGAGGCGCTGATCCAGGCGATCAAGTCGGACCGGGATGTCGTCACCTGGCCGGACCTGCTCAAGGCCAAGGCGATCAAGGAGCACGGCCTGCCCGACGACCACGAGTACGTCGAGCGGGAGCGGCACAGCGTCGCCCTGCACGAGGCCTGCCATGCGGTGGTCATGTACCGGCTGCAGAAGCACATGGCGATCGACATGGCGACCATCGAGCGCCGGGGGGACACCGGCGGCTTCGTGGCCCCGGTGCCGCTGGAGGACAGGTTCGTCGACTGGCGCTCCGAGGTCGAGATCGACGTGATGACCTTCCTCGCCTCCATCGTGGGCGAGCGGATGTTCTTCGAGGGCGACCACACCCAGGGCGTCGGCGGGGACCTGCACGCCGCCACCGAACTGGTCGCCCGCAGCATCGGCCGGCACGCCATGGGCACCACGCTGACCTCGCGTCCCGCGCTGGCCTCGGGCCTGGGCAGCAACCCGGCCTATTCGGGCAGCAGCCCCGGCTACCTCGGTGGCGGGTTCGTCGAGGAGGTGGAGACCAAGCTCCAGGAGCTCTACGTGCGCACCGAGACGATCCTGGAGGCCAACCGCCGGGAGATCCTCGCGGTCACCCACGCGCTGGAGACGAACAAGACCATCACCGGCGAGGACGTGGAAGCGATCATGGAGGGCACGCCCGGCCCCACCGTGGACGGGCGTCGCTACCACGAGCCGAACTTCCTCGCCCTCGCCGAGGAGTACCACTCCAGCGCGGTGCTGGCGCACCGCGGCCAGCGCGTCGAGCAGCTGCGGCTGCCGGACCTCACCGGCAGGGCCGCGGCCACCCCGGCCTCCGAGGGCCCGCCGCCCGCC
>NZ_CEVIVC010000146.1:12678-13534 GCF_982290645.1 Protofrankia sp. CiP1_Cm_nod4 | reverse complement strand
TCGTGCGCTCGTACCCCGTTTGCCGAGGTAGGCAGCCTTCAGGCCGCATTCGACGCTGTAAAACCGCAGCAGCCGCCCGCCCGGACCGGCGCTCTGGCCGACCGCGTCACGCAGCGACGCGTAGGAACGCACAAGGTCCCGCACGGACACGTCCACCGCCATGTCGTAAGTCTACGGTCGGCTGGTCACGCACCCGCGTCCGCTGCCTTCCCGGCGCATCGGTGTCAATGCGACCGCGAAGTACAGGAGTTGCACATAGGTATGTGACAGCGACCGATGACGTAGATGAGTTGCCGGTGGCCCTCGCGGGGGCGCCGGGAGCGGACGGGGCTGGCGGGAGTTCCTATGTGTTCTTCTCGAAGATGAGGCGGAGGCCGATGAGGGTCAGGTGGGGCTCGTGGTGCTGGAGGGTTTCGCTCTCGCGGATGACGAGGGAGGCCAGCCCGCCGGTGGCGATGACCACGGGGTCGGCGTCCAGTTCGTTGGTGATGCGGCGTACCAGGCCGTCCACCTGGCCCGCCACCCCGTAGATCATGCCGGACTGGAGGCATTCGACCGTGTTTTTCCCGATCACCGAGCGGGGTGGGATGAGTTCGACGTTGCGCAGCTGCGCCGCCCGCGACGCGAGCGCGTCCAGGGCTATCTCGATGCCCGGGGCGAACGCGCCGCCGAGGAACTCGCCGCGGCCGGAGACCACGTCCAGGTTCGTGGACGTCCCGAAGTCGACGATGATCGCCGGGCCGCCGTAGAGGTGGTGGGCGGCCAGCGCGTTCACGATCCGGTCCGCGCCGGCCTCCTTGGGGTTGTCGATGAGGATCGGCACCCCTGTTCTCGTGCCCGGCTCCACCACGACGGC
>NZ_CEVIVC010000146.1:10949-12065 GCF_982290645.1 Protofrankia sp. CiP1_Cm_nod4 | reverse complement strand
AGGTCGAGGCCCAGGTCCAGCGCGGGTGCCGAGTGGGTCAGCGCCCCGATCGCCAGATAGTCGACGCCGGTCTCGGCCACGCGGCGGGCCGCGTCGAGGGTGAGGCCTCCGCTGGCCTCCAGCTCGACGCCGTTCGGACGGGCGATCGTGACCGACGCGCGCAGCTCGTCCAGGCTCATGTTGTCGCAGAGGATCAGGTCCGCGCCGGCTGTCACTGCTTCGGCGACCTGGGTCACCGTGTCGCACTCGACCTCGACCGGCAGGCCGGGGAACCTCGCCCGCACCGCGGCGAACGCCGCCGCCACCCCGCCCGCGGCGACCACGTGGTTGTCCTTCACCAGCGCCGCGTCCGCCAGCGACATCCGGTGGTTGCGCCCGCCTCCGCAGCGCACCGCGTACTTCTCCAGCGCACGCAGCCCCGGCAGGGTCTTACGGGTGTCCCGGATCGCCACCCCCGTACCGTCCACCGCGTCGACCCACCGCCGGGTCGCCGTGGCCACCCCGGAGAGGTGGCACAGCAGGTTCAGCGCCGTGCGCTCGGCGGTGAGCAGGGCGCGGACCGGGCCCGTGACGGTCAGGACGGTGTCCCCGGGGCTCACCCGGTCACCGTCCGAAGCGATGATCTCGATGTCCAGCCCGCCCGTCCAGCCACTCTTCGTATCCGAGTGCTCGTCAGCGGCGCCGCCCCCGCGGTGGACGTCCGACGGATCCCGCGTCGAGCGGACGCCTGTGGGCTCGTATCGCGCCGGGTACCAGTCGGAGAGGACCACCTCGAAGACGGCCGCGGCCACCGGCAGGCCGGCGACGACTCCTCGGGCCCGCGCGACGACTGCTCCCTGCCCGGCCAGGCCGGGCGGCACGGTCGCGACCGACGTCGTGTCGACCGTATCCGGAACATGACTACTCACTGTACGGACAGTGGCATCCGCCGCGGTTTCGGGGGCCGCGACCGGCTCCGCTGGGAGCGCGGGCAGGTCCTCGGCGACGGCACCGCGGATGAGCGCGACGAGCGCGTCCGGATCAAGCCCGGCGGACACCAGAGCGCCGCGGGTCTCCGGCGACAACGGTGACGATGACGGCGGTGACAACGGCGGCGGCGGTGACAACGACAACGGC
>NZ_CEVIVC010000146.1:7506-10906 GCF_982290645.1 Protofrankia sp. CiP1_Cm_nod4 | reverse complement strand
GACAGCGGCGGTGGGGACGGCAGTGGCATCAGGCCCGGTCCGAGGCGTGCCCGGCGGCTGCCGGGTGGCCTGGCGCAGGCGCGGCCTCCGCGGCGTTCAACGGCTCGTATGTCACTGAGAGCTCACCTTCCGCGTCCAGCTGGGTGAGGATGTGGCCACGCCAGCGTGCGTCGTCAGTGTTACCGAAATCTTCCCGCCAGTGCGAGCCGCGGGTTTCCTGACGCATTGTGGCAGCCGCGACCAGCGCTGTGGCGACGGTCCGCAGGTTGGTCATCTCCCAGGCGTCCGGGCCGGCGGTGACGGTGCCGCCGGCCCGCAGGTCCCCGAGGGCGGCCAGCGTCTTCGCGGTCGCCCGCAGGCTCTGCGCACTGCGCAGCACTCCGGCGCCGTCGGCCATGGCGCGGGTCAGGTCGGCGCGGGCCGCCGGGTCGGCGAGCCCGGCCGAGCCGCGTCCCACCACCGGGTTCGCCGGCTTCGTCGGGGCGGGCAGCCCCCGGGCGAGATCGGTGCCGATGCGGGCGGCGAAGACCAGCCCCTCCAACAGGCTGTTGGACGCCAGCCGGTTCGCCCCGTGCACGCCCGTGCAGGCGACCTCGCCGCACGCGTACAGCCCGGGGACGCTGGTCCGCCCCCAGACGTCGGTGCGTACGCCGCCGCTGGCGTAGTGCGCTGCCGGAGCGACCGGGATCGGCTCGCGGACCGGGTCCACGCCGGCGGCCCGGCAGCGGGCGGTGATCGTCGGGAAGCGCCGCAGCAGGGTGGCGCTGCCCAGGCCGCGGGCGTCGAGGTAGAGGTGGTCGACGCCCTGGGCGGACATCACCTGGGACATCCGCTTGGCGACGACGTCCCGCGGCGCCAGGTCGGCGAGCGGGTGGACGCCGTCCATCACCCGGTGCCCGGCGGCGTCCACCAGGTGGGCGCCCTCGCCGCGCATGGCCTCGCTGACCAGCGGCTGCTGGCCGGAGACGGACGGCGCGCCGGACGGCTCATCGTCGCCGCCAGCCGGTCCGGTCGCGCCGGCCGGGCCCGCCCCCGCCCCCAGCCGCGCTCCCGCTGCCGTCGACGGCGGGACCAGCCACAACGCGGTCGGATGGAACTGGACGAACTCCAGGTCGGTGACGACCGCGCCGGCGCGCAGCGCCAGCGCCACGCCGTCCCCGGTGGACACCGGCGGGTTCGTGGTGGCGGCGAAGATCTGCCCCATCCCGCCGGTGGCGAGGATCACCGCGCGGGCGGCGACCGCGCCCACCCCGTCCTTGCTGCCCTCGCCCAGGACGTGCAGGGTCACCCCGGCGGCGTTGCCGTCGGCGTCCAGCAGCAGGTCGAGGACGAGCGCGTGCTCGATCACCTCGACGCCCGGGTCGGCGCGCACCGCCGTGATGAGCGCCCGTTCGACCTCCAGGCCGGTGGCGTCGCCGCCCGCGTGCACGATCCGGCTGCGCAGGTGGCCGCCCTCGCGGGTCAGCGCGAACCCGCCGGTGGAGCCGTTCCGGTCGAACGCGGCGCCCAGCTCGGCCAGCTCCCGCACCCGGGCCGGCCCCTCGGTGACGAGGATCCGCACGGCGTCGGCGTCGCACAGCCCGACCCCGGCGGTCAGGGTGTCGGCCAGATGATCCTCGGGGGAGTCCTCCGGGGCGAGCGCGGCGGCGATGCCGCCCTGCGCCCAGCGGGTCGACCCCTCGTCCAGGCGCGCCTTCGTGACCAGCAGGACCCGGCCGGCGGGCACGGCCGCGCGGGCGTGCAGGACGGCGCTGAGCCCCGCGATCCCCGACCCGATCACCACGATGTCGGCGTCGAGGGCCCAGCCCGGCCGGGGCGTGCCGAGGCGGCAGGGCAGGAAGGTCATGGGCGGACCCGCGCTCCGACCGTGGCCGGCCGCCCGCCGTCCGGCTCGTGCCGGGGCGCCTCCCGGCCGGTTCTCGTCCCGTCGACGGACAGCTGATCGACCGACAACGGCTGGACGATGTCCCCGCGCAGGCTGGACGGGTCGTCCGGGATCGCCGCCGCCGGATCCTGCCCGTGGGCGACGACCCGGTTGGTGGCGTCCACGAACAGCACCCGCGGGGTGAACCGGCGGGCCTCGGCATCGGCCATGACCGCGTACGCCAGAATGATCACAAGATCTCCGGGATGGACAAGCCTTGCCGCCGCGCCGTTGATCCCGATGATCCCGCTGCCGGGCGGGCCCGCGATCGCGTAGGTCTCCAGCCGGGCGCCGTTGTCGATGTCGACGATCGTGACCTGCTCGCCGGGGAGCAGGTCCGCGTCCGCCATCAGGTCGGCGTCGATCGTGACGGAACCGACGTAGTGCAGGTCGGCCTGGGTGACCGTGGCGCGGTGGATCTTCGATTTGAGCATGGTCCGGAACACGGTCAGCCGTCCTCCCCGGGCAGCGTGAGCTCGATGTTGTCGATCAGACGGGTGGTGCCCACCCGGGCCGCGACCAGCAGCAGCGCCTGGCCGGTGCGTACCGGTGCCAGATCGTGGGGGCCTGCCAGCCGCAGGTAGCCCACCTCGACGTCCGGTTCGGCGGCGAGCACCTCGCCGGCGGCGGCCAGCACCACGTCCGCTCCCTCGTCGGCGACGCGCACCCCGACGGCGAGCGCCCGTGACAGCGCGAGCGCGCTGCGGCGCTGGTGGGTGGTCAGGTAGGCGTTGCGGCTGGACAGCGCCAGCCCGTCCGGGGCCCGCACCGTCGGCACCGCGACGATCTCGGTCGGGAAGGCCAGGTCACGCGCCATCCGCCGGACGAGGACGAGCTGCTGGGCGTCCTTCTTGCCGAAGAAGGCCAGGTGCGGGCGGGTCAGGTGGAGCATGGTCGCGACGATCGTGAGGACGCCGTCGAAGTGCCCGGGGCGGCTGGCGCCCTCCAGCACCTCGCCGAGCGAGCCGGCGCTGACCCGGACGAGCGGCGGGGTCTCGTGTACGACCGGCGGGGCGAAGACGATGTCCGCGCCTTCGCGGCCGCACAGCTTCAGGTCGGCGTCGAGCGTCCGGGGGTAGCGGGAGAGGTCCTCGCGGGGGCCGAACTGCAACGGGTTCACGAAGATCGTGACGATCAGCTGGTCCGCGCGGGCCCGGGCGGCGCGGATCAGCTCGGCGTGCCCGGCGTGTAACGCGCCCATCGTCATGACGACAGCCCGTGTAGCATTTGCCGCTAAGGGTGACGCGTCGAGCAGTGAGTCGAGTTCCGCGCGGCTCAGGGCCAGCGCCGGTTCCCCGTCGCCGGGCGATCGGGGGCGTGGCGAAGCCGCGGTTGCGGATGTGGCCATCAATGTCGTTCCAGTCCTCGTAGGGGTACCGGACGTCGCGCGCCAGCCTAACCCGAACGCGATCGCGCGCGCACGTCTGTCACGTACCGCATATGTGACAAGCGGCTGGCGGCCGCGGCCGGCGGTTA
>NZ_CEVIVC010000146.1:3523-7159 GCF_982290645.1 Protofrankia sp. CiP1_Cm_nod4 | reverse complement strand
TACGCCCGCCGGGCCCGGGGTGCCGGGCTGCGGTCGGACGTCCTGGAACACCTGCCCGGGACGGCGCCTACCGGGCCCGCGCGGTGGCGATGTAGCCGGCGAAGGAGGTGCCGGTGAGGCGTTCGTACGCCTCGACGTAACGGGCCCGGGTGGCCTCGACCACCTCCGGCGGAAGCTGCGGCCCGGGAGCGGTCCGGTCCCAGCCGGTGGACGCCAGGTAGTCGCGGATGAACTGTTTGTCATAGGACGGCTGGGAGCCGCCGGGCCGCCACTGGTCGGCGGGCCAGAACCGGGACGAGTCCGGGGTCAGCACCTCGTCGCCGAGCCGCAGGACGCCGTCGGCGTCATAACCGAACTCGAACTTGGTGTCGGCGACGATGATGCCGCGCCCGGCGGCCACGTCGACCGCCCGCTCAAAGATCTCCAGGGTGAGTTTCTCCAGCTCGGCGGCGGCCTCGGGGCCGACCTGGGAGGCGGCCTGCGCCCGGCTGATGTTCTCGTCGTGCTCGCCGACCGGCGCCTTCGTCGACGGGGTGTAGATCGTCGCGGGCAGCCGGCTGCCGTCGACGAGGCCGGCGGGCAGCGCGTGGCCGCTGACCTCGCCGGTGCGCTGGTAGTCCTTCAGCCCGCTGCCGGTGAGGTAGCCGCGGGCGACGCACTCGATCGGCACCATGGTCAGCCGCCGGCACAGCATCGACCGGCCGCGCAGCTGCTCGGCGTAGGGGGTGAGCTCGTCGGGGTACTCGTCCACGTCGGTGCTGATCACATGGGACGGTACGAGGTCCGCGAGCTGGTCGAACCACCACAGCGACAGTCCGGTGAGGACGGCGCCCTTGTCCGGTATCTCGGTGGGCAGGACCACGTCGAAGGCGGAGATCCGGTCGCTGGCGACCAGGAGCACCGCGTCCTCACCGACCGCGAACATCTCGCGTACCTTGCCCGACCCCAGGTGGGTCAGCCCGGCGAACTCCTCGTGCGTCAGTGGCATGCTCCGACCGTATGCGATGCGCCGGGCGTCCTCGCCGGCAACAGCCTCGCCGGCAACAGGATGTTCTCGCCGGCGACAGGACGCCCCCGCCGGTGACGCGGCGTCGTGGCCGGTGGCCGGGCGTCCTGCCGTTGACGGGACGTTGCGGCCCGTGACGCGGCGTTGCGGCCGGTAGGGTGCCCGGCCCGGGGATTCGGGCGCGGTTGTCGGGCACGATGGCCGGTATGGCAACCGAGCACGCGGCCCCCACACCTCCCACCGCCCCCGAGCCTCCTGAGGCCCCTGAGGTTCCTGAGGTTCCCGACGTCCTGGCCACCCGTTACGCCTCGGCCGAGATCCGGCGGCTGTGGTCACCGGAGAGCAAGGTGGTCGCGGAGCGCAGGCTGTGGCTGGCAGTGCTGCGCGCCCAGCGGGATCTCGGCCTGGAGCTGACCGCCGGTGTGATCGAGGACTACGAGCGGGTCCTCACCGAGGTCGACCTGGCCTCGATAGCCCGGCGGGAGCGGCTGCGGCGCCACGACGTCAAGGCCCGCATCGAGGAGTTCAACGCCCTCGCCGGCCACGAGCACGTGCACAAGGGCATGACGTCACGTGACCTCACCGAGAACGTCGAACAGTTGCAGGTGCGCAGCTCGCTCGCGCTGATCCGGGGGCGCATGGTCGCGGCACTGGCCCGGCTGGCCCGGCTGGCCGCCGAGTACGACTCGCTGGTGATCACCGGGCGTAGCCACAACGTTCCCGCCCAGGCAACCACGCTCGGTAAGCGGTTCGCCTCCGCCGGGCAGGAGCTGCTGGCCGCCTTCGAGCGGGTCGAGGACACCCTGGAGCGCTACCCGCTACGCGGGATCAAGGGCCCGGTCGGGACCGGCCAGGACATGCTCGACCTGCTCGGCGGAGACGACGCCAGGTTTGCCGAGCTGGAGCGTCGGATCGCCGGGTTCCTCGGCTTCGGCCGGGTGCTGACCAGCGTGGGCCAGGTCTACCCGCGGTCGCTCGACTACGAGGTCGTCACCGCGCTGGTCCAGGCCGTGGCCGGGCCGGCGAGCCTCGCCACGACCATCCGCCTGATGGCCGGCCACGAGCTGGCCACCGAGGGCTTCGCCGCCGGCCAGGTCGGCTCGAGCGCGATGCCGCACAAGATGAACACCCGGTCCTGCGAGCGGGTGAGCGGCCTGTCGGTGGTGCTGCGCGGCTTCGCCGCCATGACCGGCGAGCTCGCCGGGAACCAGTGGAACGAGGGGGACGTGTCCTGCTCGGTCGTGCGCCGGGTGGCGCTGCCCGGCGCGTTCTTCGCCGCTGACGGGCTGTACGAGACGTTCCTGACCGTCCTGGACGACTTCGGGGCCTACCCGGCCGTGATCGCCCGGGAGCTGGACCGCAACCTGCCCTTCCTGGCCACGACGAAGATCCTGATGGCCGCCGTCCGCCGGGGCGTCGGGCGGGAGACCGCCCACGAGGTCATCCGGGAGCACGCGGTAGCGGTCGCCCTCGCCCTGCGGGAGAAGGGGGCGGAGCACAACGACCTGCTGGCCCGGCTGGCCGGCGACGACCGGCTGGGCCTGGACACGGCCGAGCTGTTGTCGGTGCTGGCCGAGCCACTGACGTTCACCGGAGCGGCCCGGGCTCAGGTCGCGGCCTTCTGTGCCCGGGTGGGCGACATCGTCAGCCGCTACCCGGACGCCGCCGTCTACACCCCCGAACCGATCCTGTGACAGGCGATCCTGTGACAGCCGATAGCGGCAGCCGATCCTGCGGCAGCCGATCCTGTGACGACAGCCGGCAGGGACGCGCCGGGCGGGTGAGATGCGCCTGCCCGGCGGGAACTGTCCGACAGGCGCCCATCCAGAATGATCATCCGATGTGACGGGTGAACAAGGCCGCCTGCCCGGCGGAAGCCCCTGAGCGGGGTGCGCCGGGCAGGCGGGATGCACCGAGGTGCCGGGACTCGCCGAGCGGCGGCCCGGCCGGTTGGTGGACGGTCAGCGGTCGGGGGTCAGTGCCTCCTCGAGGCCCGCGGCGGCGGCCTTCTCGAAGTCGTCCTTGAACGCCGTGAGCAGGGCCTGCAGGCCGGGGTCGCTCAGGGCGAGGATCTGGGTGGCCAGCACGGCGGCGTTCGTGGAGTTGTTCAGCCCCACCGTGGCGACCGGCACCCCCGGCGGCATCTGCACGATGGCGAGCAGGGAGTCCATACCGTCCAGCGCCCCACCCGTGATCGGGACGCCGATCACGGGCAGTGTTGTCAGCGCGGCGACGGTTCCGGGCAGGGCCGCGGCGAGCCCGGCGCCGGCGATGACGACCTCGATACCACGGGTGGCCAGCTCGCCCACGTACTCCGCGAGGGTGCGGGGGGCGCGGTGGGCCGACACCGACACCTGCTCGTAGGGGACACCGAAGCGCTCCAGGGTCGCGCCGGCCTTGCTCATCGTCTGGGCATCCGAAGGGGAGCCGTAGACGATGGCAACCTTCGGTGACTGCACGTTCGGGCCGCTCCGAGGGATCTCGCTCATACCTGCTTGCTCACTCACCTTCTGGACGACTGGCTGATCGTAGGTGGACGACTGGCTGGCCGGACGCGGGAAGCCCGGGGCGGGCACCGCCCACCCGGCGGCCTACGGCGTCCCCGGGTGGGCGGACACGCCGGACACGCC
>NZ_CEVIVC010000146.1:0-2816 GCF_982290645.1 Protofrankia sp. CiP1_Cm_nod4 | reverse complement strand
CCCCCGCATCTGCTGTATCTTCCGGATCCCGTGGCCCGGCTGTGCTGATCTGTCTGGTCAGGAACCTCGCTCCGCCGACCCGCCGGCCCCGCCGCCGGGCGCCGCCTGCCGGGTCGGGACGCCGATGCGGGTCAGGTCGCCGATGTCGGTCCGGTAGTGCGCTCCGGCCAGCGACAGACGGCTGATCGCCTCGTAGGCCGAGCCTCTCGCGGCCTCCAGATGTGACCCGATTGCAGTTACGCACAGTACACGTCCGCCGGACGACACGATCCTGCCGTCGGCGTCCCGGCGGGTGCCCGCATGCAGGATGTCCACGCCGGTGAGGGCCTGCGCGGCGGCGAGGCCACTGATCGGGTCACCGATTTTTGGTGACTGTGGGTAGCCAGAAGCGGCGACGACCACCGTGACCGCCGCGCCGGCGCGCCACACCGGCGCCCGGCGCCCCGACAGCACGTCGGTCAGTGGCGTGGCCAGCAGCGCCAGGATCGCCTGCACCTCGGGGTCGCCGAACCGGACGTTGAACTCCACGACCCGCATCCCGCGGGAGGTCAGCGCGAGACCGGCGTAGAGCAGGCCGGAGAACGGCGTGCCACGGCGGGCCATCTCGCCCACCACGGGTCTGATCACTGTGTCGACGACCTCCGGGACGAGCCCGGGCGGCGCCCACGGCAGCGGCGCGTAGGCACCCATCCCGCCGGTGTTCGGCCCGGTGTCGCCGTCTCCGGCCCGTTTGTGGTCCTGCGCGGGCAGCAGCGGCACGACCGTGCCGGCCTCCGTGACGATCGCGAACAGCGAGACCTCGGGGCCGTCCAGATACTCCTCGATCACAACCCGGTCGTCCGCCCGGCGCAGGCAGGACCGCACGGCCGCCACCGCCTCCGCCCGGTCGGTCGTCACGGTGACGCCCTTGCCGGCGGCCAGCCCGTCGTACTTGACGACGTAGGGCGGGCCGAACTCGTCGAGGTCGGCCAGGGCCGGCTCGATCTCGGTGTGGTCACGGGCGGCCGCGGTCGAGACGCCCGCCGCGCGCATCACGTCCTTGGCGAACGCCTTGCTGCCCTCCAGGCGTGCCGCCGCGGCGGACGGCCCGAAGCAGGCCAGCCCACGGGCCCGCAGCTCGTCGGCTGCCCCGGCGACCAGGGGGACCTCCGGCCCGATGATGGTCAGATCGGCCTGGACGGCCTGCGCGAGGGCCGCGACGGCGTCCGGGTCGCCGACGTCGAGCGGACGCGGCTCGGCGAGATCCGCGGTGCCGGCGTTGCCCGGGGCGCAGACGACCGAGCCCACGGCCGGGTCGTGCGACAGCGCCCGGCACAGGGCATGCTCCCGGCCGCCGGAGCCGACGACGAGCACTTTCACCGCGTCACCTGTTACCCACTGCCACCGCCGGGCCGGTCGCCGCCGCTGAACGAACCGTCAGCACGGAACGAGCGGCTGCCGCCGAACGAGCTGTTACCGTCGGAGCCGCCACTGCCGTGGGAAGGGCCGCCACCGGAGCGGTCGCTGCCGTCGCTGCCGTCGGAACGGCCGTTGCCGTCTGCCGGGCTGCCGTCTGCCCGACCGGTGGCCGGTGGCCGGCCGTGCGCGCGGTCACGGGCCCTGCGTGGGAACCGGTATGGGAGGGCACGCGGTACAGGGTAGCGCCCAGCGCGATCAACTTTCCGGCCTGGCCCGGCCGCGGGATGTGCTCAAGGTGTGATAACCGTGGGCGCTCCGGGCGAAAACGAACACATTTCGTGACGGACGCCTGGCTGGCGCTCGCCGGGATCCGCGCGGGCGGTGTGTGCCCTGCCCGGCCGCGCGCCCGCTCCGCACCCGCGGGCCCATGCGCCCACGTACGCCCACGGGTGTCTGCCGGGACCGCCTGTCCAGCCGGGACCGCCTACAGGATGACCCCGGCGCGCCACAGCGTGTGTGCCAGGCCGTACACCAACTGCTGCGCGCAGCGCCGGGCATCCACCTCGGCCATGGAGCCGATGACCGCGTGGACGTCCACCGGCCACACCCGGACATCGCGGCCCAGGGCGTACAGGGCCCCGGGGTTGTCCCGGCCCTCGAAGGCCCGCCCGTCGCGGTCGACGAAAAGGTGCAGGCAGCGGCCCGTGTACGGGAACTCCTCGTTACGCCAGTACAGCACCGGCCAGACCAGCGGTGACGTGACGTGCCGGCCGCGCCGGCGGTCCCTGGCCTGCCCGGAGCCGCGCCGACCGGCCTTCCCGTCGTCGCTCCCGCCGTTGGTGATCTCCGTCGGGAGCCGCCCGGCCGCGTCGTGACCGGCGGTGTCGTGGCTGGCCGGGCCGGCAGCGGTGGGAGCCGGGATCGGAAGCGGCGCCGGGTCCCACTGCTGCCGGCGGCGCCCACCGCGGGCCACCGGTGGCAGGCGCTGCGGGAGCACGCGGACGCTTACGTCCGGTGAGAGATTCTGGGCCGCGCAGATGGCGAGGAACTCGGCGATCTGCCTGTCCACATGGGTGGCGACGGCGTCCGCCCGCCTGCGGCGCTGCTCCTCGGCGCGGTTGGCGCTGCGGACGGCGTAGCTGCCGCGAACGACCACCTCCACCAGGCCGGCGGGAGGTACGTCGCCGATGGGTGAGAAGCCGACCGGCCGGGCATGCGCGCCGACGCCCTGCCGTACCGCCTGCGGCTGGGTGACCAGGCCGGCGGCGTGCGCCACCGGCGTCCGGTGGGCCGGCAGGGAACCGACGGGGCCGGCCGGGGCGGCCGGACCGGACGTGCCGCCCGCCGCCGGCCTGCCACCGCGCGGCAGGCCGGTCCGTGGGATGCCGGGTTCCAGCCGGTGGCCGTCGGGGCCGGGG
>NZ_CEVIVC010000145.1:5151-13375 GCF_982290645.1 Protofrankia sp. CiP1_Cm_nod4 | reverse complement strand
GCTCTGGCCGGCGGCGCTCTGGCCGGCGGCGCTGCCATAACCAGTGAATCCGTCAGCGCCGCCGGGCGCACCGACGTCACGCTGGGTGACACCGACGCGATCGCCGCCTTCCACGGACAGCCCCCAGCGCCCACTGCCGTAGCCGCCGGTCGTGCCTGCCGCGGGGTCACCACCACTCGGCAGCCAGCCGGGCCGCGGATCGGGTGGAGGAGCCTGGAGCGGAGGAGCCGGCTGGAGCGGAGGAGCCGGCTGGAACGGATAGGCGGGCAGCACCGGCCGCTCATGGCCGGCGGAGACGTCGAACGGGTCGGGGGCGGGGAAAGGACGGTCGCGCCACCCCTGGCCGGCTGGATCCTGGGCGCCGGATCTGTCCGGAACCGGCGGGACGGACGGCTGGGAGCGGTCATCGGCCTCCCCGACCCGCTCGACCGCGAAGAAGTCGTCCGCGCGTCGGCCCGGTACGCCGGAACGGCCCGTGGGGCCGGTCACCGGGCTGCCCGCGTCACCGGCTGCCGTCGATGGACGCCGCGCCCCGGCGACGGCGTCCCACGCCCACGCGTCATCGCCACTCGGCCAGAGCCCGTCGGTGGGCATGTCCTGCCCCCCAGGTCCAGGTAGTCGTCCGGGTAAAGGGCGTAGGCCGTGCCCGACGGATACTCGCCCGCACGGGTGGCACCCAGGCGAACACCTGTCGTGTTGTTGTCGTCACCGATAGCTCCGCTATTGCACGCCCCCGATCCGCCGTTCCGCGCCGTACGGGGGCCTCGCCACCCTCCGCCCCACCTGAGACTACCTGGGTCACCGTCCGCATCGATCAACATCCATCAGGGACGGCCCAGACGCCCGCGAAAGCCCGCACGCCACGAAACACCGGAAATATGGACGAATACAGCCTACAGCACAGCTCGCCGTCATCAGACGCTCACGCACTGGTCGGAGATCTCCTGAACGATCCTTGTCGTCTCCGGCGAGTTCACGTTCTTGTTGAACTGCTCGTACTGGTCCTGCGGATAGTTGGCCTCCAGCCTCTCCAGCGTGCACGCGCAGTAGGCCTGTAGCCCGTGGCTGATCTGCACGCACTCCCGCAGATAGTCCGCGCGCAGCGACTCGCTGTACCGCGCGGGCCGGGCGGGCACCGTACCTGGCGGAGCGCCCTCGACGGTGTTGACGGGCGTGTCGGCCACGGCGTCCCCGTCGCTCCCGCCCAGCGCCAGATAGCCGCCGAGGCCGATCAGGAGCAGCACCACCACCGCGGCGGCGATCAGCACCTGACGCGGTAACGCCGCGACGGACGACAGGCGCCGGGTCAGCGACCGGCTCGCCCCCGAGGTGGCCCGGTTCGTCCCCGGCGTGGTGCTGTCACCGCCCGCGCCGGGCCGGAGCGCCGCCAGCCGGCCACCGGCCCGGCGCTTGCGGTGCTGCCGGTGCGCGCCGGTCGAGGCCCGCGGCGGGGAGCCCAGGATGGTGGCGGCGGTGTCGGCGCCGGGCGGGCCGCCGCCCTGGGAGGGCCCGAGCGCAATGACGTCCACCACACCGAACGGCTCGGACAGCCCCCGGGCACTGGCACCGGCCGACGTGATCTCCCCCGCGCTCGGGGCGACGACAGTGCTGAAGGTGGAGGTGCCTACCGCGCCGAAGGCCGTCGGGGCGTCGGCGGCCGTTGCCGGCCCCGTCCCCGGGTCGCCGGCCCGGAGCGGGTAGCTCTCCCAGGCGGGCCCACCCGTGGCCACGGCCGTGATGTCCATCCCGCCCGTGTTGGCCAGGATGTCAGCGTCCCGCGACGAGATGCTGTCCTGGGGCGGCCAGCCCTCCGGCCCGCTCGGCCGCGGGGTGTCGACAGCCGCCTGCGGGCTTCGCGAGCCACCGTCCGGCCCCGGGGCCGGCCCCGAGCGGGCCGCGTCCGGCGACAGCGTCCCGTCCAGGACGGACCAGCCCGACGTGTCCAGCGCCAGGTAGCCCGGCGCGAACTCCCCGGTCGTGGCGGCCGCGGTATAGCCACCGGCACCGGCGCCGGCGCCACCGGTGACACCGGCACCGCCCGAACCGGCGGCGGAACCGGTGGTCGTGGACTCGGTGGTGTACGCCGCTGACGGCTGCCACGTCTGGGCCACCTCGTCCCAGACGTACGAACCATCATCGCTGACCCAGCGACCGTGCTCGTCGATGCGCATGTGTCATCCTTCGGACCAGAACAGACGGTTCCAGGGTGCCATGCTGCCCGAAGTGAGCTTCACCGGAGGTCACGAGGATTTTCCGGGTGGGCCCGGAAACGGCCGTCATGCCACCGGAAGCGGACTTCACCCAGTTGCGCAGCCGGCCCGGAACGTCCGCGACAGTTCCGGCCAGGGGCAGGCGGACGGTGCGGGAGAGGCCGGCGGCGGGTCAGCGGAGCGACGCGGTGACCAGCACGTCGGCCTTCTGCAGCTCCTTGAGCGTCGCGTAGCCGGTCGTGGCCATCGCGGTCCGCAGCGCCCCGGCGAGGTTGAGCGTGCCGGGGTTCACCGACGCGGGGCCCAGCAGGATCTCCCGCAGCGTCCCGGCGGCCGCGACCGGTTCCCAGGTGCCTCGCGGCAGGCGGGAGTGCAGCAGGTCCATGGACCAGTAGCCGCCGCGCCCGGGTGCCTCGGCGGCGGCGGCCAGCGGCGTGTCGAGCATGACCGCGTCGGCCCCGCAGGCGATGGCCTTGGCGATGTCCCCGCCGGTGCGCACACCTCCGTGCGCGATGACGTGGACGTACCGGCCACCGGACTCGTCCAGGTAGCGCATGCGCGCGCCGGCCGCGTCCGCGATCGCGGTCGCCATCGGGACGCCGACCCCGAGCACCGCCCTGGTCGTGTCCGCGCCGCCGGGGCCGACCCCGACGATCACCCCGGCGGCCCCGGTGCGCATCAGGTGCAGGGCGGTCGAGAAGGACGCGCACCCGCCCACCAGCACGGGCACGTCGATCTCGCCGATGAACCGCTTGAGGTTCAGCGGCTCGGTCCGTCTCGACTGGTGCTCAGCCGAGACCGCCGTCGCGTGGATGACGAGCAGGTCGACCCCGGCCTCGAGCAGAAACGGGTACAGCGCGTCGACCCGCTGGGGGCGCAGCGCGGCGGCCGCGACCACACCGGAGTCCCGGATCTCCGTCAGCCGTTTGACGACCAGCTCGGGCCGGATCGGCGCGGTGTAGAGCTCCCGCAGCCGCCGGCCGGCCGCGTCCGGGCCGAGGGTGGCGATCTCCGCCAGCAGCGGCTCCGGCTCCTCGTGCCGGCTCCACAGCCCTTCGACATGGACGATGCCGAGGCCGCCGAGGGCGCCCAGCTCGACCGCGGTGGCTGGCGAGGTCACCGCGTCCGCGGGCGCGCTCACCACCGGCAGGTCGAAACGGTAGGCGTCGATCTCCCAGGTCAGCGAGACGTCCGCGGGGTCGCGCGTGCGCCTCGACGGCACGATGCCCAGCGCGTCCAGGCCGAAGCCGACCCGGCCGCTCTTACCGATACCGATCTCGACCTCAGCCACTGTGTCCTCTCACGGCGTCACCGGGTTCTCCCGACGGCAGCATCCTCCCCTCGGCATCACCGGCGCCGTCCCCCAGCGGGGTCACCGGTGATGTCCTCCCGGCGGTGTCACCGCGAGTTGTAGTTCGGTGCTTCGACGGTCATCTGGATGTCGTGCGGGTGGCTCTCCTTCAGGCCCGCGGCGGTGATGCGCACCAGCCGGGCGTCCCGTTGCAGGGCGGCGATCGTCGGCGAGCCGGTGTACCCCATGGCCGCCCGCAGGCCGCCGACGAGCTGGTGGGCCACCGCGGCCAGCGGCCCCCGGTACGGGACCTGCCCCTCGATGCCCTCCGGTACGAGCTTGTCGTCGGAGAGGACGTCGTCCTGGAAGTAGCGGTCCTTCGAGTAGGAGGTGGTGGTGCCCCGGCTGCGCATCGCGGCCAGCGACCCCATCCCGCGGTACGCCTTGTACTGCTTGCCGTTGATGAAGATCAGCTCGCCGGGGCTCTCGTCGACGCCGGCCAGCAGGCTGCCGAGCATCACCGTGTCCGCCCCGACCGCGATCGCCTTGGCGATGTCCCCGGAGTACTGCATCCCACCGTCGCCGATCACCGGGATGCCGTGCTCCCGGGCGACCTGTGCGCACTCGTAGATCGCGGTGACCTGGGGTGCGCCGACCCCGGCCACCACCCGCGTGGTGCAGATCGAGCCGGGCCCGACCCCCACCTTGATGGCGTCGGCGCCCGCCTCCACCAGCGCGCGGGCGCCGTCCGCGGTCACGACGTTGCCGGCGATGACGTCGAGGGGGCTGCCGTCTGCCCTGGTCGGCAGGTCGGCCTTGACGCGGCGCACCATGTCCAGCACCGCCCGGGAGTGGCCGTGGGCGGTGTCGACGACCAGGAAGTCGACCGCCGCGCGCACCAGGGCCTGGGCGCGCTTGTAGGCGTCCTCCCCCACCCCGACGGCGGCGCCGACCACCAGCCGGCCGTCGGCGTCCTTGGTCGCCCGCGGGTACTGCTCGCGCTTGGTGAAGTCCTTGACGGTGATCAGCCCGCGCAGGCGGTCCCGGTCGTCCACCAGGGGAAGCTTCTCGATCTTGTGCTGCCGCAGCAGGGCCAGGGCGTCATCGGCCGACACGCCCACCGGCGCCGTGACGAGCGGCATCGGCGTCATTACTTCACGTACCGACCGGGAATAGTCACGCTCGAACCGGATGTCGCGATTGGTCACGATGCCGACGAGCCGGCCGTCGGGCTCGGTCACCGGGACGCCGGATATCCGGTACCGGGCCATCAGCTCGTTGGCCTCGTCAATGGTGGCGTCCGGGCCGCAGGTGACCGGAGCGGTGATCATTCCTGATTCGGAACGCTTCACCATGTCGACCTGCTGCGCCTGGTCGTCCACGGAAAGATTCCGGTGCAGCACGCCCACCCCGCCCTGGCGGGCCATCGCGATCGCCATCCGCGACTCGGTGACGGTGTCCATCGCCGAGGACAGCAGCGGAATGGCGAGCCGGATATGGCGGGACAACCACGTGGACGTGTCCGCCTCCGAGGGCATGACGTCCGATTCCGCCGGGAGCAGCAGTACGTCGTCGAAGGTCAGCCCCAGCGTGGCCAGCTTCGTTGGCAGCACCGGCTCCGGATCAGACACGGCCGGCCGGACAATGGGACTGTTCATGGCACCTTCCGTTCACGCTTCGTTGTTCGCCATGCCGGTACCGCACCCGCACGGCACTTCCCGACCGTGCCTTGCTTGCCTGCCTTCCCCGCCGTTGCCGCCTGCCTTCCCGGCCGTTGCCCTCAGCCTTCTCGGCCGCGGGCCGCCCGGCCGTGGCTCTCCCGGCCGTCGTCTTCCCGGCCCGGCGCGGGCGGCGCGGGCGGCGGGCCGCCCGGAGCGGGCGGCCATCAGCGGGCGGCCATCAGTACGAGGTTCAAGCTTTACATGCTAGGCCAAAGAGTCCACGATCATGACTTTTCACGTGTCCGGAGACGTCAGGGACGCGGCCTGGCCAAAGGCGTCGTGGCCGCGGGCTTCACAGGGCATACTGATCATTCCTCGGGGCCGGCCGCGATAGCGCGTACTCGAAACGGTCCGTAGCCTCGGTAAAGAGGCGATACGGGCACACATCAGCGTCTGGAGTCGCCGATCGGGACCACTAAGGGGCCCGGTCCGGCGTAGCGTGGTCGGCGTGAGCAACGAGCCTCTCGACCCGTTCGCGGACGACCCCGAGGATCCGACCGCAGAACTCGCCCGCCTGGACCCGGCCGAGGACACCGATCTGCTGGAGCCTCTGTCGCCGCAGGAACGCGAGGAGGTGCTCGCCGAACTCGGCGATCTCGATGTTTTCCGGACCCTGCTGGAACCCCGCGGCTACCGCGGTCTCGTCGTCGACTGCGAAGGATGCGCGGAACCGCACTTCTTCAGCTGGGATCTCCTCACCGGCAATCTGCGCCATCTGCTCGACGAGGGACGCACCCGGGTGCACGAGCCCGCATACGCCCCGGACCCCTCCTGTTACGTCAGCTGGGACTACGCACGCGGCTACGCCGACGGTGTCTACGAGACGAGCGAGGCCTCCGAAGCCGACTCCCGCTGACCACCCTCTCTCTTCCCCTTCTTCCCGCTTCCCTTGCTCCTGCTTCCCTTGCTCCCGGTCTCCCCCTGATCGCCCCGGTGTGTCCCCGCCCGGGCCTGCGAGCGCTCACGGCGGCGCGAGCCCGCCGCCGGCACAGCATCGGATCCGCCTCCTCGCGCATATGCCCGCTCGCCTCGCCTCGCCTCGCCTCGCCCCGCCAACGGCGGCCCGTCCGCCGGAAACACCGGTCAGGTAATGCCGGCCGGGTAACGGGACAGCGGCGAAGTCAGCGGACGTTCCGCCGCTTCGCCCAGGAGAGCCGCCGCTTCGCCCGGGAAACCGATCCCTTGCCCAAGGGAGCTGTTTCTTCCCTCAAAGGAGCTTTTTCTTCACCCAGGGGAAGGGGTGAGGAGGTCGAGCGCCTCGGGCAGGGACTGCGCGCGGCGGACCCGCGGCGCGACGATCGTCCTGTGCCAGCCGGGACCCCCCACCACGATCGACGTCGACGGCCGGGTCGTCGGTAACCCGCGCCACACCCGCACGTCCGCCGAAGCCCGGCGCTGGGACCAGAGGAACACCGCGGCCGGGCCGGTGCGTACGACCGCGGTCCGCAGCGCGGCGGCCGGTACCGCGGCACCGAGGACACGGGCGGGTATCCCCCGCTCGGCCAGCCCGGCCGCGACCGCGTTGAGGGCGAGGCTGTGCCGCTCGTCCGGGGTGCACGCGAGCAGCACCGGACGGGCGTGGGCGCCCACGTCACGGTCTGCCACCCGGCGGAAGACCGCCGCGACGCACTCGCTGAGCAGATGCTCGACGTCGACCGCGTCACCACGCAGCTCCCAGCGCCGGCCGACGGCGACGAGCACCGGGCACGCCAGGTCCTGCCAGGCCGCGACCACGCCGTCGGCCTCGACCGCCTGGGCCAGGATGCGGGTCACCGCGGACGAGTCGAGCGCCATGGCCGCGCGGGCGAGGCCGCGGGCAGCGATGCCGGCGCCCGCCAGCGACAGCACCCGGCCGCCTGACCCTCTCGCTTCGGTCACGCGGCCCGTTTCGGTCACGCGGCCGGGCCCGGCCATGGCTGCCGCCGAGTCGTCCGCCGGATCGGCAGCACCCGTCACCAGGTCGTCGACATCCGCCGCCGGGAACATCCCAGCGCCAGCCGCCGGACCGGTGATGACGGCGGGCGCTGAGACGTTCCCAGCGGCGCCGCGGCCGTCGCCGGAGGAGATCGCGACCACGACGGGCCGGCCGGTACGCGGCTGATCGGCTTCCTGGGTGTCAGGCTCGCCCGGCCGGTCGGAGCTGACTACGGAGTGTGTCTCGTTCTCGACCTGTCGCAGTGGCGCCGGCCACTGCGGTTCCGGCAGGTCCTCGGGAAGCGCGCTCCTGGCCAGGCGGGCCGCCTCCGCCGGCGCGATCCCGGCCTGGGTGAGACGGCACATGAACTCCAGCCGGGCCAGGTCGTGTGGGTCGTACCTGCGACGGGTACCGGAAACATGGTCGGCCGGACCGAGCCCGTACCGGCGGTTCCAGGTACGCAGGGTAGCGGGCGCGATGCCCAGCCGTCGGGCAACCGCGGCGACGGTGTACCGCGGATTGTGCTCCGCCGGGTCCGGGGAGGGGGTCACAGCGCTCATGGTGGCTCTCGGCGACCGTACCCACAACTTGGCGACGAACCGGCTCCGAACGACTACGTGCCGAGTGGTTCTCAGTGTTGAACAACATATGGCGCGGTACTACGGTGTAGCTGCGGCGCCAGCCGCCCATGGTTGAGAGGGGGGCTCAGGCCGATGACCGACGTCCGACGACTTCCAGGCCCCGGTGCCGAGAAGTGGGAGTGGCAGCTTCACGGCGCCTGCCGTGGGGAGAGCACCGAGCTCTTCTTCCATCCCGAAGGGGAGCGGGGCCCGGCCCGCGCGGCCCGTGAGGCGGCCGCCAAGGCTGTCTGCGCGCGGTGTCCCGTGATCCAGGCATGCGCGGAGCACGCCCTGCAGGCCCGTGAGCCCTACGGGGTGTGGGGCGGGCTCAGCGAGTCCGAGCGGGAGGCCATCCTGACCGGCCGAACGCGGCGCGGAGCGGGGCGGCACAGCCCGGCCCGCCCGGGGCTCGCCCCGGCGTGCTGAGCGTGCCGGGGCATCCGTGACCACATCCGGGACGACCGCCG
>NZ_CEVIVC010000145.1:1830-4374 GCF_982290645.1 Protofrankia sp. CiP1_Cm_nod4 | reverse complement strand
GGGCCGTCCCCGGGCCGTCCCCGGGCCGTCCGCGGCGTTCCCGTACGCCGGCTCGTCCCGCCCCGCGGGCCCTTTACCGGTAACTCCTTACCGGTAAAGGGCCCGCGTATCGATCAGAGCCCGTACCGCGCGGGCCGCTCGAGCTGTGCGCCCGGTGGATGCGGCCTACGGCCGTGGGCGGGCTGTGAACGGGTCAGAACGCCGGCCCGTGCGAGTGCGCGTGCCCGCCGTGGCTGTGGCCGGCGGCCTCCGTCTGGGGCTTGGCCGGCTTCTCCGTGATCAGGCTCTCGGTCGTGATGAGCAGCGCGGCGATCGACGCGGCGTTCACCACGGCCGACCGGGTCACCTTCACCGGGTCGACCACGCCGTCCGCGATCAGGTTGGTGAACTCGCCGCGGGCGGCGTTGAAACCGCTGCCGACCGGCTGCTCCCTGACCTTGGAAACGATCACTGCCCCTTCGTGACCGGCGTTGCGGGCGATCCAGTTCAGCGGGGCATCGAGCGCGTCCCGCACGATGCGCACCCCGGCCAGCTCGTCCCCGGTGCGGCCCAGGCCGTCGTCGAGTACCGCGGACGCGTGCAGCAGAGCCGACCCGCCACCGGCGACGATGCCCTCCTCCACCGCGGCGCGGGTGGCCGAGACAGCGTCCTCCAGACGGTGCTTCTTCTCCTTGAGCTCGACCTCGGTGGCCGCGCCGACCCTGATCACCGCGACCCCGCCGGCGAGCTTGGCGACCCGCTCCTGGAGCTTCTCGCGGTCCCAGTCCGAGTCGGTGGCCTCAATCTCGCCGCGGAGCTGGCGGACCCGGTCGGCGACGCTGGTCTCGTCCCCGGAGCCGTCGATGATGGTCGTGCTGTCCTTGTCGACGACGATCCGGCGGGCCCGGCCGAGGTCGTCCAGGCCGACGGAGTCGACCTTCAGGCCGACCTCGGGCGCGACGACCTGCCCGCCGGTGAGCACGGCGATGTCCTGCAGGATCGCCTTGCGCCGGTCGCCGAAGCCGGGAGCCTTCACCGCGACGACCTGGAAGGTCTTGCGGATGGCGTTGACGACCAGCGTCGAGAGCGCCTCGCCCTCGACGTCCTCGGCGATGATCAGCAGTGGCTTGTGGGCCTCCACCACCTTCTCGAGCAGCGGGAGGATGTCGCTCAGCGCGCTGATCTTGCCGGGGTGCAGCAGCACGTAGGCGTCCTCAAGGACGGCCTCCATGCGGTCGGCGTCGCTGACGAAGTACGGGGAGATGTAGCCCTTGTCGAACTGCAGCCCCTCGGTGAGCTCGAGCTCCAGGCCCAGGGTCTGGCTCTCCTCGACGGTGATCACACCGTCCTTGCCGATCCGGTCGATCGCCTCGGCGATCAGCTCGCCGACCTTCGTGTCCTGCGCCGAGATGGCCGCGACATGGGCGATGACCTCTTTCGAGTCGACCTCGATGGCCTGCTCCAGCAGCGCCTTCGAGACGGCCTCGGCGGCGGCCTCGATACCGGCCTTGAGCGACAGCGGCGGCACCCCGGCCACCACCTGGCGCAGACCGTGGCGGACCAGCGCCTGCGCGAGGACGGTGGCGGTGGTGGTGCCGTCGCCGGCGACGTCGTTGGTCTTGGTAGCGACTTCCTTGGCGAGCTGCGCCCCCAGGTTCTCGTTGGGGCTGGTCAGCTCGACCTCGCGCGCGATCGTCACCCCGTCATTGGTGATCGTCGGCGCGCCGTAGGACTTGTCGATGACGACATTGCGGCCGCGCGGGCCGATCGTCACCTTCACAGCGTCCGCGAGGGCGTTCACGCCATGCTCAAGGGCATGGCGGGCGTCCTCGCTGAACAACAGGATCTTGGGCATTTAGGTGGTCCTCCCGAACCGGCTCAGGGCGTGCCCTGGAATCCCTTCGGGCCCCCGGGCACGCGCGGAAAGCCGTGATCGTGCACCCTGGTGGCCCTGGGCCGTGTCCGGTGGATCGTCAGATCGCGCGAACCGGCGCCTGGACGACGGCCGTCCGCATCGACCGATGCCCACCGGGCATGGCCCGATGGCAAGCGGGCGTGTTTCGCCGATCCGGACGAACAGCCGCATACGGACACATGCGGACCGGATGCGTGTGGACGAATACGGACGAGCACAGTCGAGCACAGCCGCATATCGTCCGAATACCGTCCGGGCTGGCGAAACACGCCCTTGAGGATCCTTGCCGGATACCTACTTCTCGATGATCGCCAGAACGTCGCGAGCGGAGAGAACCAGGTACTCCTCGCCGGCGTACTTGACCTCGGTGCCGCCATACTTGCTGTACAGCACGACATCGCCGACCTTGACGTCGAGCGGGACCCTCTTGCCGTCCTCGAAACGGCCCGGGCCCACCGCGAGGACGGTGCCCTCCTGCGGCTTCTCCTTGGCCGTGTCCGGGATCACGATGCCCGACGCGGTGGTCTGCTCGGCGTCGGACGGCTGTACGACAATGCGATCTTCGAGCGGCTTGATCGCAACCTTGGTGGCGGTCGTCACGATCGACCTCCCCCTTCCTGCGCTGGATGAGAGAGCGACCCTGGCGGCCT
>NZ_CEVIVC010000145.1:0-1352 GCF_982290645.1 Protofrankia sp. CiP1_Cm_nod4 | reverse complement strand
GACGGGAGCACGGCGGAACGGCAGCGGGAGGACAGCGAGACGGCGACAGTGAGGACGACGGTCCCGTCAGCCTCGCCGGCCGGCGTCCGGACGGGCGTCCGGACAAGCGACGTCCGGGTGCTCACGGAACCAGGAGACCGTGCTGTCGAGCCCGCTGCGCAGGTCGACGACGGGCTCCCAGCCCAGGACGCGCCGGGCCAGGGAGATGTCGGGCTGGCGGACCGTCGGGTCGTCCTCGGGGCGCGGGACGAACGTGATGAGGGACTCGCTCTTGGCCACCTCCCGGACCAGTTCCGCGAGCTCGAGAATGGACAGTTCGTGCGGATTACCGATGTTCATCGGGCCGGGATGACCGGAAAAAATCATCCGCACGATCCCCTCCACCAGGTCGTCGACATATATGATCGACCGGGTCTGGCTTCCGTCACCGGCGACGGTGATGGGCTCACCGCGCAGCGCCTGGGTCGCGAAGGCGGGAATCGCCCGGCCGTCGTTGGGGCGCATCCGCGGCCCATGGGTGTTGAAGATACGGACGATTCCGGTGTCCACCCCGTGACTGCGCCGGTAGGCCATGGTGAGTGCCTCGCCGAACCTTTTCGCCTCGTCGTACACGCCTCGCGGCCCCACCGGGTTGACATGGCCCCAGTAGTCCTCCGGCTGCGGATGGATCTGCGGATCACCGTAGACTTCCGAGGTGGACGCCAGCACGAACCGCGCCCGTTTCTCCTTGGCGAGGCCGAGAGCGTGCAGGGTACCGACCGAGCCGACCTTCAGCGTGTGAATCGGCAGGTGCAGGTAGTCGATGGGGCTCGCCGGTGACGCGAAATGCAGTACATAATCGACCGGACCGACAATATGAACATAATCAGTCACATCACAGCGGACGAGCCGGAAGTGCTCGTGCCCGGCCAGGTGCGCGACATTCTCCGGGGCCCCGGTGACGAAATTATCCAGGCAGACGACCGCGTGGCCCTCGTCGAGCAGCCGTTCGCACAGGTGCGACCCCAGAAAGCCGGCACCGCCGGTGACAACGCTTCTTTTCATCGGTCTCCCCACCGGTCACTGATATCCGGTCCGGGTGACGATACGCGCTCAAAGTCCCAGGCCTGCGCCGGACGCGCGAGCAGTTCCGGTGGAACGTTCGCGACAACGGACGCGGGGCCGTGCCGCGCTGCCCCGCCGGCCCCCGCCGGAGCGGCCCCCGCCGGGGCAGCCGGCGCCGCCGGGGCAGCCGTGGCCGGCCCACCCTCCGCCGGGAGAGTAGCCGCCGGGGGCCCAGCCCCCGGCCCGGGCGGATGGAAGAGGACCACCACGACGTCGCGGTTGTCCCCGACCCCCCGGTAGATCTCCGC
>NZ_CEVIVC010000144.1:9586-12392 GCF_982290645.1 Protofrankia sp. CiP1_Cm_nod4 | reverse complement strand
ACCCCGACCCGGTCACCCTCGCCGCCGCCATCCACGCCCTCCTCGCTCCCACAACCCGGGCAGCCGTAGGTGGAAACCGCTACTGACACAACGTTTTCCACCTACGGTCGCGGAACCCGTAGGTGGAAAACGCTGCTGCCATGACGTTTTTCACCTACGGCTGGAGGTATCCACGGGACGGCGGCGCGCTTCCTCCACATGACCGTGGAAGACATCACCGTCCGGAAGGGCCGGCAGCGCACCCCGCCACTGCGCGGTGCCGCTCTGCGCCACTGCGTGGTGCCGCTCTGCCGGTTGCTCCGTTGCGCCAGCCCGGAGATAGACTAAGTTCATGGCTAAGCCCACTATCCAGGTCGGCGTGCACGAGGCGAAGACCCGGCTGTCCGAACTGCTGCGCGCCGTGGCGGCAGGTCAGGAGGTCGACATCCTGCGCAGCGGCAAGCCGGTAGCCAAGATCATCCCGTTCGCCCCCCGGAGCATGCGCGAGATCGGCGTCGACGAGGGGCGGTTCACCGTCCCCGACGACTTCGACGCCCCGCTGCCCGACGACATCGAGGACAGCTTCTACCGGTGAGCCGCTATCTGATCGACACGCAGGCATGGCTCTGGTCGCTCGCCGAGCCGCGGCGCCTGCGCGCGGACACCCGTGACCTGCTGGCCGACACCGCCAACGAGATCCTGCTGTCGGCCGCCAGCGGCTGGGAGATCTCGATCAAATACCGGCTGGGCAAACTGGCCCTCCCCGAACCGCCGCGCAGCTACGTGCCGGACCGGATACGGCGCACGGGCGTGACCCCGCTCGCGATCGAGCACGACCACGTGCTGCGGGTGGCGGCGCTGCCGGACCATCACCGGGATCCCTTCGACCGGCTCCTGGTAGCGCAGGCACAGGCACTGGACGTCCCGTTGATCACCGCGGACGGCCGGCTGTCGGCCTACGAGGTGAAAACCCTCCCAGCCTGACCCGTAAGCCGCCCGGCTTACCCCCATTTGGGGCGATGCCGAAGGCATCCGAGGTACCGACCCTCAGCCACGTGCTCGGGAAAGAAAAGCGATCACGATAACGAGTGCTCAAGTGGTTGCTCTAACAGCCACTTGAGCACTCGTTCCGGTGTGGGAGGGCCGCAAGGCGGCCGTTGGTCACGGGGAGTCTCTGTGGGAGGTGCGGGTTCCGTTACGGCGGGCGGCGCGTTCGTAGAGGTGGGCGGCGCGCAGCGGGTCGCCGTGGCGTTCGTGGAGCTCCGCGGCGCGGGCCCAGTCGTCCGCGAATTCGGCGTCGAGGGCGTCGTTCAGCCAGGTACGCGGTGCTGAGGGGGCCTCCGGTGCGCGGCTGCGCAGTTTCTTCCACAGCTCGCGGGCGCGTTGCAGGCCACCGGCGGGTGGTTGCGGCGCCGGCTCGGGCTCCGGTGGGCGTGGGGTGGCCTGCGCGTCGACGTCCGCCAGCGCCGCTTCGATCTCCGGGGGGAGCTGGAGGTCCAGCTGCGGGCCGGGGCCGGCCCACAGCGTCCACACCGGGTGGCGGGTGCGCAGGTCGAAGGCGACGGCCCGGTCCGGCAGCGCCACCACGGCGACGTCGTCCCCGGCGCCGAACAGGGCCCGGCGGGCGCTCGGGGGCAGCCGCGGGCGCGTCCGGTAGCCGACCGGCAGGAACAGCGGGCCGGGCCCGAGGCGGTACAGCGGCTCACCGACCGGCAGCCGTTCGAGCAGGCCGCCGGGGGCCAGCAGCAGATGCCTGTCCCGGCCGCGGACGACGAACGCGGTCTCGGCGAGCGGATGCCCTTCCAGCAGCAACGGGACGGCCGTGAGATCGTCGTCGTCGAGCAGCGCCGCTTCGGCGTCGGCCTCGCTGGTACGGGCCGGGACGATCGCGACCGCCCGCCCCTCCAGCCGCAACGACGCGCTGCCCGCCGCTGGTGACGTGCCGGCCACCGCCGATGCGACCGGGTCCGGAGCCTCCAGCGGGTAGTCGTCGGCGAGCCGGACGAGCGTGGCCGCGTCCGTGGGCTCACCGAGACCGGCCAGCCGCCAGCAGCCGAAGGAGGCGTCGGCCAGCACCCACGTGCCGGCGTCCACCAGGTCGGCGAGCAGCGGGTCGGGCAGCGCGGACGCCATGGCGTGCTGGACCAGCAGCGCGTCGCCGGTCACCCGGCAGACCAGCACGAACGGGTCATGATCGAGCGCAGTCAGCAACGACGCGGGCAACGGCTCCCCCGACGTCGACGCAGGCACCCTGGAGCTCTGCCCGTACACCCAGGAGGTTCTGGAGCCTGTCACGGACAGTCGTAATTCGATGGCAACTCGTCCGCCATGGGACGCCCCGGCGACGGCCCTTCCCGCCCTCCGTCCGCCGTTGGCGGCGGACCATGATGCCCCGGCGACGCTCTCTCCCGTCCCTCGCCCGCCACCGGCGGCGGACCATGACGGCTCGACGACGGCGCCAGGCCCCGAGCTGGCAGATCCCGAGGCCGGAGCGCTCCGCCCGAGCTCGCCCGGCGGCTGGCCAGACCCCGAGCCGACAGGCCCCGAGCCGACAGACCCCGCACCCGTGGCAGCGGTGGGCTGCGCGGCTTCGTCGAACAGCGGGACGAGCCGGACCGGCCGGTACCGCACGTCCAGCCCCAGCTCCAGAGCACGTTGGACGACCCCGCCGGCCCGCGAGCCCGCCACCAGCACCACCGCCTCGGTGGACGGGCCGGCCGCCACCGGGTGGAGCCCGGCCGTCCGCACAACCTCGACAACGCTCACCGGCCGGAGCCCGGCCGCCGGCACCGACCCACGACCATCGTCCGCCGAGGCCGCCGAGGCC
>NZ_CEVIVC010000144.1:0-9317 GCF_982290645.1 Protofrankia sp. CiP1_Cm_nod4 | reverse complement strand
GGACCATGTCAGCAGCCACCCACCAGTCCCCGGCCGGACGGGTTCCGCCGCTTCCCCCCGGGCCGGATCCGCCAGCCCTGGCCGGGCCGGATCTATCCGTCCTGGCAGGGCCGGATGCCCCGGCCGAGGCGGATCCGTTCGTCCGGGCCGAGGCGAATGCCCCGGTCGGAGCGGATCCATCGGCGCCGGACGGGCCGGATGCCCCGGTCGGGGTGGACGTCCCGGTCGGGGTGGACGTCCCGGTCGGGGTGGACGTCCCGGTCGGGGTGGATCCGTCGGAGCGGAGGAACTGGAGGCTCTCGCCATGCCCGGTCGCCACAAGCGAGCCGGCGAACACGAGTGCCGCGGACGCGGAGCCGAACCTGCCGGCAAGGGACACCACCGGCGCCGGGCCGGCGAAAGAGGCAGCCACCATCTCGGCCGGCCCAGCCGTCACGTCCGCCGCCCGGGCCGCCGGGCCGGCCGCCCCGGGCGGACCGGGCGGACCGGGCGGACCGGGCGGACCGGGCGCCCCCGCCGCCCCCGCCGGCGAAACCGGCCCATTCCAGCCGGCGTCTCCAATGCCCCCGGAGCCCCCGGAGCCGTCCGGGCCGGTCGTGGCCGTCGGCGGTGACCATGGTGCCGGCCTGTTCCCGTCACCCGCACCCGCGACCGGGCCCGCGGCCGGAGGCGATGGGGGCGAGGATGCCGGCGGGCCGGCGGCGGGCGGCGGGCCGCCGGGCTCCGCTGTCTGCGGAGCCGGAACCTCCTCCGACGGGATCTCCTGCACGTCGAAAGGGCGCCGGCGTCGCCCCTGGCCGGACGCCGGGCCGTCAGAACCAAAAGCCATCGGCTACCCTCGCGGAAGTGCTGGTCGTGGGCCCGGCGGCGCAACGGACGGCCCGGCGGGGACGGACGGCCCACCCGGAGCAAACGGCACGCGGCCGCCGGACGGGCCGGCGGCGGCCCTGGCGAGAGCCGGGCCGGCAGCGGCCGGGGCGGTGGTGGCTGGTGGGGTAGCGGCCGGGACGGCCGGCGGCAGGACCAGTTCGGTGCGCAGGACCCGCAGCGACCACTCGGCCCAGCGTTGCTCCGCGCCGGCGCGCCGCCCCCGCACGGCCGCGGCGAAGACGAGCGCGACCTGGTCGTAGCGGTGCGCGGCCTCGGCCAGCGCGACCGCCCACTGCTCGACCCGCAGGCCGGCCGCGGCCACGGGCCACAGCGGCTCGGCGACTGGCGGCTCGGCCAGCACCGCCTGGACGTCGGCGAGCACGGGCAGGACGCGCCGGGCGGGCAGCCCGTCGGCGACATCGCAGCGAGCCAGCACCAGCCGCCGCGACAGGACGTCGAACACCGACGCGACCGCCGGCTCCCCCATCCTCCCGACGGCGCCGGGCACCATCCCGACAGCACCAACCACCGATCCGGCGAGACCGATCGCCGTCCCGACAGCGCTGGGCACCGACCAGGCAGAATCGACCACTATTCCGTCAGCGCCAACCACCGACCCGGCAGAACCGGCCACCGACCCGACAGCGCCAACCACCGACCCGGCGGGACCGGCCACCATCTCGGCGGTCCCAACCACCGACCCGGCAGAACCGGCCACCATCTCGGCGGTCCCGACCACCGATCCGGCGGGAGCGGCCACCGGCCTGGCCGAACCAGCGGGCACGTCCGCCGCCGTGACCACCGAACCGGCCGTACGCCCGGCCGCCGCCGGCCCAGCCGTCATCTCAGCCGGCTCAGCTGTCGCGTCCGCCGCCCGGGCCGCCGGGCCGGCCGGCCCATATGAACCGGACAAACCGAATATTCCGGACAGTCCGGGATCGGGATCGGCTGACAGCGACGCGCGGGCGGCGGCCGGGTCGTCCAGGTTGTGGACGAGCAGCCAGGCGGCGACGTGGACGAGGCCGGCCGCGGTGTAGTCGGCGGCCGCGTCCCGGTACCGGCCGGTCCGGATGGACAGCTCCGCCGCCCGCTGGAAGGAGCCGGCGTCCCGGTAGCAGCGCGCGGCCTCGACGGTCTGCCCCGCCCGCAGGTAGCAGTCCGCGGCCCGCTCGAGCAGCACATGGTCAGTCATGAAGCCGCTGCCCTCGTTCGGCCCGTCCGGTCGACGGCTCCTCCTCGGCGGGCCACTGCCTGGCCTGCTGCTCCTGACCCACCTGCCGCTCCTGGAGCAGCGGTACGGGCTGCGGGGCCTCCTGCTCGATGAGGGCGTTGTTCTCGACGATGCGGGCGACGTCGGCGGTGATCCGGTCGTGGCGGACGTCGTGGTCGGCCGCGGGCGCGCCTTCGCTGGTGTCCTCGACGCGGAACACCTCGACCTCACCGGTGTCGGCGCGGTAACGGAACTTCACCCGGACCCGCATGCCTCACCCCCCGAATCCCGTAATCAATAACACGTGGCCCGCCAGCTCATAGCCTGTGGTTCATAGCTCGCGGTTCATGGTCCTGGTTCGTGGTTCGTGTCCGTGGTTCGTGGTTCGTGTCCGTGGTTCGTAATCCGGAATCCAGGATCTGAAATCCGCGGTCCGTGGCCCGAAGTCGGGAATCCGGCCGGGCCGTCAGATCCGCAGCTCGAATTCGATGTCGAGGACGCCGTCGTTCTCCGACCAGGTGATGCCCTCGGCGCGCCGGGCCCGGGCGTAGGCCAGGATCGCGTCCCGGTAGGCGCCGGCCAGCGCCTGGTGGAAGATGTTGCGCCCCTGAATACCGACGGTGACCAGCCGAGTGGCGGCCTCCCGGCGCAGCTCCTCGACGCGGGCAGCGGCGGCCTCGGCCAGGGCGGTGTCCGCGCGGGCCGAGGCGGTGGCTTCCACGGCGGCGCCCTCGGCGGTGTCGGCCTGCTGCCGGGCGGCGGCGAGCAGCGCCTCGACCTGGGCGTCGACAGCCCGCTCGGCGTTGCGCGCGGCCTCCCGGTGGGCGTACCGCTGCGTCCGGCCGCCGTAGTTGTCGTCGTAGTAGACGCCTTCGCCCTCGGCCTCGACGGTTTCGGCGAGCTGCCCGCGGACGACCGCGCTGGCCTCGCCGGAGGCCGTCACCTCGGCGACGGCCTCCGCAACGATCTCCAGTTCGCGGGTGGCGGGATGGTAGATCAGCCAGCCGCCGTCGAGGGCGTGCCGGAACGACTCGCCGTCACGTTCCCACCCGGCGGTGCGGGCGAGGACGCCGGTCAACGCGGCCAGGGTGGGCGCGCCGATGCCGGCGGCCAGCGGCTCGCGGACCCGGGCGTCGCCGGTGGCCTGCCCGCGCCGGGTCACCTGGCGGCGGATCTCCTGCTCCCAGGCGTCGCTGAGGTCACGGGTGGCGCGGACGCGGACCCGGCGCGGGTTACACATCGACCAGCTCCTCCTCGGCGAACCGTTCCCGGTAGATGGTGATCGTCTCCCGCTGGTGGCGTTGGACGTCGGTGAGCAGGTCACGGGCGTCGGGATGGTCGCGGCGCAGCTCCAGGACGAGCCGCTGGCCGCGTCGCAGCAGCTCCCGGAACTCCTCGGCGCGGGACGCCTCCTCCCGGCGGCCGGCCAGCTCGGCAAGATCGATCCGCAGCTCGCCGAGGCTGCGCACGGTGCGGCCGGGCTGGTCGACGGGCACTCCGGCGTCGGCGACGATCCGGCGTATCGTCTGCTCGTCCCGCGGATCGGTCCACAGGTACACGAGCGGGGCGAGGTCGGCGAGTTCGGCGGCGGCACGGCCGGCGAGCAGCGCGCGGGCCGCGAACGTCTTCTGCGCCTTCACCGCCCGCCGGTCGGAGAAGACGACGCCTTCGGCGCGCAGCGAGCGCACGATCCGGGCGAACGGCCCGCGCACGGCGGTCAGGTCGATGTCGGCGACGGCGCGCTGGAGCCGGCCGAGGTCGGCGAGGCCGAACCCGGCCCGGGTCCGCCCGGCCGGGCCGTCCGCCGCGGCCGCCCCGTCCGCCACCGCGTTGATCAGCTCCTGTTCGCCACGCCAGCCGAGGGTGAGGACGTCCTCGATGTCGTCGTCGGGGACGTAGTCGAGCCGGCAGCGCAGCAGGAACCGGTCGCTGAACGCGGCCAGCACCGGGTCGTCCGGAATGTCGTTGGACGCCCCGAGCAGCGTGATCAGATTGGCACCGACCGCCTGGGTGCCGTTGTGGAAGGTCCGTTCGTTGATGAGGGTGAGCAGGGTGTTGAGGATCGCCGAGCTGCCCTGGAACACCTCGTCGAGAAAGGCGATGTCGGCCTCGGGCAGCATGCCGGCGGTGTTCACCTGGTAGACGCCCTCGGTCTGCAGCCGCCGGATGTCGATCGGCCCGAACAGCTCGGCCGGTTCGGTGAACCGGGTCAGCAGATAGCTGAAGTAACGGGCGTCGAGCGTGCGGCGGAAGCGTTCCAGCAGGCTGCTCTTGGCGGTCCCCGGCGGCCCGACGAGCAGGACGTGCTCACGGCACAGGACGGCCAGGGCGAGCAGGTCGACCGCCTCGTCCCGGTCCACGAAGTCCTGCCGGACGTCGCGCAGCCGGGTGGCGAACGTGCGCGCCAGCACCCTGGTCGGCTGGTCCAGCGCCGGCGTGGTCACCGATGCGGTCGCTGGTGTGGTCATGGCGTGGTGCTCTCCCCCCGGCCAGGACTGGTACTGGCGTCGCGGGACGTCCCGGTTTGGGGGCTCCCGTCCGTGGTGAACTCTTCCCCATAGGTGACGATCGGGAGCATATCCGTGGTGCCACGGCGGCCGGCGACCCCGGCGACCCCGATCGGCTCGCCGGCCGGGCCGCCCGCCGGGCGGATGGCCCCACGCGTGACCGTACCGGTGCCCGCCGTGGCGGTGCCGGCGGCGGCGCCCCTCGTGCCCGCGCCACGGGTCCCCGCCCCGCCCACGGAGGCGCCCGCGGAGGGGACGTGATCCGGAGTCGCCACCAGGGCCACCCGCTGCCGGCCGGCGCCGGAGCGGCCCGGCCGCGGGTTCCGCTCCAGCTCCCGCCGCTGCCGGGCCGCGCGCAGCGCCCCGATCAGCTCGCCGAGCCGGCGGGCGTCGGCGGGCCGTCTCGGGTCGCCGACCAGCTCGTCGGCGCGGCCGTCGCGGAACACCGAGCGGATCTCGTCGCCGTTGAGCCCCTCGGTCGCCCGCGCGATGGCGTCCACCAGGACGGGGCTGACCGGGATGCCGAAGTGGCCGGCGTGCACCCGGACGATCTCCCGGCGGGCGTCCTCGTCCGGCAGGTCGATCCGGATCGGGCGGAACCGGCTCGGCCGCAGCAGCGCGTCGTCGATCAGGTCGATCCGGTTGGTCGTACCGATGATCAGAACTGGTACCTCGGGGCGGAAGCCGTCGAGTTCGGTGAGCAGCTGGGCGACGATCGCGTTGCCGGCCCGGCTGCCGCCGTCGTCCCGGCCGGTGCGCCGGGCCGCGATCGAGTCGAACTCGTCGAAGACGACCACGGCCGGGGCGTTGCGGCGGGCCTCGGCGAACAGGTCGCGGATCTTGCGTTCGCTCTCCCCGACGTACATGTCGGTGACCTCCGGCCCGCTGACCACCAGGATCGTCGCGGCCAGCCGGGCGGCCACGGCCTTGGCGAACAGCGTCTTGCCGGTGCCCGGCGGGCCGTGGAAGATGAACCCCCGCGGCACCAGGTCGTGGCGCAGGTGGGCGGGCAGGTCCACGGCGCCGCCGATGATGGTCAGCGCCCGGGTCAGCTCGGCCTTGACGTCCGCGTAGCCGCCGATCGCCGAGAACGGCACGTTCGGCACCTCGAACGAGCTGGACGTCCGGGCCTTGAACACCCGCAGCTCGTGGCGCAGGTCGGCGAAGGTGGGCCGCCGGTCGCCCTGGCGCAGCGTCGGGCGGTGCTGGTGGTAGGCGAACCGCAGGGCGTTGCGCAGCCGGACGGCGTTCATCCCGGCCACGTACTTGTACAGGTCGGTCGCGTCGAAGCCGTCGAACAGCTCGGCCTCCCCACGGGTGACCAGCGCCCGCCCGACCGGCACCCGCGCGCCGGAGCCGGTCGCCACCTCCCGGGGCAGGATCTCGATCGACAGCCGGACCGCGAACCGGTTGGCCAGCACCTCCGGGATCACCAGGGACGGGTCGGTGAACGCCAGCAGCACGCACGCGCTGCGCTCGTAGAGGACGTCGGTGAGCTCCCGGGCCTCGCTCGTCAGCGCCGCGTCGCTGCCGCCGGCGAGCAGGTCCAGATGGGGGACGACCACCACGTCACCGGGCTTGGCGTCGGTGACCGCGGCCTGCAGCGCGGCCAGCAGCTCGGCGCGGCGCCCGCCGCCGAGCGGGGTCGCCTCCCCCAGGCCGGACGGCATCCCCGGCGCCCCGGCGCCGCCGACGGGCCGCAGCGTCCGCTGGGGCCGCCCGGATCGGCCGGCGATCTCGTGGGCCAGGTGCTCGACGAGCAGCTTCTCGCAGCGCACCAGGACCGACATGCCGCTCTCCAGGTACGCGGCGGCCCGGTTGATCTCCATGTCGTGCGCGATCAGCACGGCTTCCCGCTCGCTCAGCGTCTCCGGATGCCCGAGCTCCGCGGCCACGACCTGCCCGGTCGCGCCGGTGTTCCGCTCGGCCGTGCCGGCACGGGTGTCCGCATCGGGGTCGGCGCCGACCGCGGCACCGGGGCCGGCACCGGCGTCGGCGCCAGCCGCCGGTCCACCGTCGCGCGGTGAGCCGGCCGCGGCGAGAGCCGTCAGGTCCAGGCCGGGCGGGAGGTGGAGCGGGGTCGACGGGTCGGGTTCGGCCAGCTCCAGGACAAGCCGCCGGACCGGCACCTCCAGGTAGGCCGGATCCAGCGGGGTGAGGCTGAACGCCGGCAGGTCGGCCAGCAGCTCACCGAGAGTGAGCTTCGGCTCGTCGGTCTCGGCCAGCACGTATCGATCATGAAACGCCGTCGGATCGAGCGGGACGAGCCTCAGCCTGAGGAGGCCCGCGCTCATGCCGCACCTGCCACCGACAGAGCGAGCCGGTACCGCCGGACGAGGTTCAGCGCGTCACGATGGCCGTCCAGGAACGTCCGGGAGCGGATCAGCGCCGGGTCGCGCTGGTCCAGCACGGCCAGCGGCGCCCAGAACCGGACGGTGGCGACAGGCAGGTCGTCGGGCAGGCCGGCACCGGAGAGCGCACGGGCCGCCGCGCTCAGCCGCCTGTCCCAGTCGGCGCCGTGGCGCAGCCGGGCCAGCAGGTAGGTGTCGAGCACGACATCGGGATGCTCGTGGGACAGCCGGGTCAGCAGCTCCGTCCGCCAGGTGAGCACCGCCGGGTCGGACGACCACCCAGCCAGCGCCGCGGTCAGCACGGCACGCCCGCGCGGCCGGCCGAGCAGGCCGACCGCGGCGGCGGCCTCCGTCGCGGTGGCACCCCCGGCCAGCCGGCCCAGCGGCGGCCGGTGCAGCACCGCGGTCAGGATGGACGCCCGCAGCAGCGCGTCGGCCAGCTCGGCGTCGATCGTCCGGTCGGCCGCCGGCACGACCGGCGCGGCTGCCACGGACGCCGCGGCCGGCGCAGCTGTCGCCACTTGCCCGGCTGTCGCCACTTGCCCAGGTGCCGCCGCTTGCGTGGGTGTCGAGGCTGGCGCAGCTGTCGCCGCCTGCCCGGGTGCCGAGGCGCCGGGCATGGGTCGGCACACCGACAGTGCCGGCGCGACCACCGCATGCCGGGCGAGGGCGTCGGCCCAGCCACCGGCGGACAGCCTCGGCGCCGGGACCGCCTCGGCGAGTGCCCGCGCCGCGGCGGGCTGGGCCCGCCCGCCGACCGCGGCCGCCAGCAGCAGCGCACCCGGGCCGACCGGCGCCGGATCGGCGAACGGAGGCGACCCCGCCCCGAGCCGGGCGGCCGTGTCACGGATCAGCTCCCGCAACGCCGTCACAGTGCCCGCGGTGGGACGGCCGAGCGCGCCGGCTTCCCGCAACGGACCGACCGGCGGTGGCGCCGGCCGTCCCGTGGCGTCACCCGCCGGCCGGCCTGCGGTGTCAGCGGCCCAGGCGAGCACCCGGCACGCGGTCGTCTCCGCGTTCATCCGGTGGTCTCCCAGTAGGGGGTGAGCACCATGCTCTCGCCACCATCCCGCGTCCTTCTTGCACTCCTTGTACCTCTTGTATCTCCTGCGCTTGTTGTAGGTGCGCTTGTCGTACTTCCGTCGTCGGCGGTATCGGCGGTATCGGCGGCCTCCGCGTGGTAGAAGCGCAGCACCCGATCCCGCGGGTCGTCCCGGTCGATGTTGACCAGGCCGGCGACCTGCCAGAGCCGGCGGAACGTGGTCGTGTGCAGCTCGACGTCCACCGACGACAACCCGATCTCGCCGGTGGCCGGGAACAGGTGGGTGTGGTACCAGCCGACGAGCCTTTCGTCCCGGCCGCGGCCGGCCAGCTGCTCGTTGATCCGCAGGAAGCTCTCGCCGGTGAAGGTGAAATGCAACAGGGACGCACCGGTCCGCTCCGCCGCGATCGCCGCCGTGATCTTCACGAGGTGGCTGCCGGGACGGTCCGCGTCACGGTAGACGTGACCGGCGAGAAAACCGCCTTCCTCCACCTCGGCCGAGAACTCCGTCCGGCGTTTCAGGGCGTCGGCGACGTCACGGTCGATCACCACCGTGACTCCCGGCGCAGCCGTGGCCGTAAGCATGGCACCAGCACGGACGCCGGCACCGGCGTCTGCGTCTGCGCCTGCGTCGGTATCGGCGTCACGGTCAGCCACGGGCAGCACGACATCCACGTCAGGTATTTCAGCGGGTATTTCGGCGTCGGGTATCTCGGCGTCCGCGCCGGACATCTCGGCGCCGGATATCTTGACGTCGGCACCGGGTGTCCTGGCCACGTCGGCGACGAGATCGGCGAGAGTCGCGGCCGGGGGGCCGGGCTCGTGGATCTCCTCCAGATGGAAGGCCCGGGGACGGCGGGAACCCACCGTCACCTCAACCCGGCCCTCCACCTGCGGGGCGGGCCGGACCAGGGCCACCCGGTCGAAACCGGGGCCGCGGATACCGAACCCCCAGTGCTTCTCCGCCGGGATCTGCTCGGCGAGCAGCCGCTGCAACGGCCGGGCGATGATCTCCCGGACCGAGTGCGGATGCTGGTAGAGCAGCCGACCGTCCCGGACGATGCGCACCCGCACGTAGCCGTGACTCGACCGGAGATTGACCACCGAGGGGCTGCCGGCCAGCTCGGAACGGTCCGCGACCGGCAGGAACAGCAGCTCGAAGCGGCTGCCGACCAGAGCCTCACCCAGCACCCGCTCGAAGACGGTCTGCAACAACGGGACGAGCGGTACCCGACCGACCCGGACGTAGTCGTCGGTCCGGTACAGCTCGACCTCGGTGCTCCCGGCGCTCATCGTCCGTCAGCCCCGGCCCCAGCCCCGGCCTGCGGGTCGTCACC
>NZ_CEVIVC010000143.1:0-12284 GCF_982290645.1 Protofrankia sp. CiP1_Cm_nod4 | reverse complement strand
TCCCACAGCCGCACCGTGCCGTCGAGGCTGCCGGTGGCGAGGGTGTGCCCGTCCGGGGCGAACGCCACCGACGACACGTCGCTGGTGTGGCCGGTGAGGGGTGGGCCTGATGCGACGAAGGCTGGCGGTACGAAGGCTGGCGGGGAGCCGCCGGTGGCTGGCGGGGAGCCGCCGGTGGCTGGCGGGGAGCCGCCGGTGGCTGGCGGGGAGCCGCCGGTCGTGGTGGTGATCAGGATGGTGAAGACAGCGGCGGCGAGGGCGAGGACAGCGGTGCCGGTGGCGGCCAGGAGCCGCCGGCGCCGCCACCAGGGGACGGGGCCGGCGTTCCCGGCCGGCCGCGGCCGCGGCCGTGGCCGTGGTGGGGGTGCCTGGACGGTGGGCCGCGTGTCTGTCTCGGGTGCGAGGGAGGTGATACGGCGGATGTCGTCGGGCAGGTGCAGGGGTAGGCCGGTGTGGCTGGTCCAGTCGGGACCGTAGGCGCGGGTGGCGGCGCGGGCGAGGTCGGACGCGAAGGCGTGGGCATCGGGATGGCGGTCGTCGGGCTGTTTCGCCAGGGCGCGCAGCACGACCCGGGCGATCGGGTCGGGAACCCCGTCAAGGGGCGGGGGCGGGTCGGTCCGGTGCTGACGCCAGAGGGCCTGCACGGGCTGGTTCGGGTTGAAGGGCGGCCGGCCGGCCAGCAGCTGGTAGACGACGACCCCGAGGGCGTACAGGTCGGTAGCGGGACTTAAACGTCCTGTATCGATCTGTTCGGGAGCCATGTACAGGGGGGTGCCGGCGATACCGCTGGCGGTGGCGGCGGAGCCCTCGAACAGTTTCGCGATCCCGAAATCGCCGACCTTCACCGTGCTGTCGGCGGCGAACAGGATGTTGTCGGCCTTGATGTCACGGTGCAGCACCCCGCGGGAGTGGGCGTGGTGCAGGGCGGTGGCCACGGCCAGGCCCACCGCGCAGCCCTGCGGGGGGCTGAGGTCACCGCGGCGGCGGGTCAACGTGCCGCCGGGCAGGAGTTCCATCACGACCAGGCACAGCCCGTCGACCTCGTCGTAGTCGTAGATCCGCACGATGTGGGGATGGTCGAGCCCGGCCAGGGTGCGCGCCTCGGCGGCGAACCCGGTCACGGTCACGCCCTCGGCGCCGTCGACGGCCATCACTTTGATCGCGACCGGGCGGCCCATCCGCCGGTGCTGCCCGGCCAGCACCAGCCCGAACGCGCCCCGGCCCAGCTGGGCGCCCACCGTGTAGCCGGGCAGCGCCGCGGCGACCTGCCCCCGATCGATGATCATAATGTGGTGGAGTGGGTCCGCGGTGTCCTGGATGTCCCTGTCATGGCGGGTTCAGCGTAGCCGCGGCGAGGGACACGCCCGCTACGGACCGGCACCCTGCCCTTCCGCCCGGAAGCACCCGGTCTGGAGGGTGAGTCGTCGTGTGTCGCACCATCGCGTGCCCCACCCGGACCGGGAGCCGTCCGGCGGCCTGCCCCGGACCGAGAGCCGGTCACAGGCTCAGGTCGAGGATGCGCACCGGCTGGCCGGCCCACCGGTCCGGCGCCGCCGTCGCGACGACCGCCCCGTCGGGACGGTCCGGTCCGGGGGCGGCGGCGTGGCGGGTGTGCGCCACCGCCCAGCCGGTGCCGCGGGCGACCGCGAGCGCGGCCGCCAGGTCCAGCTCGAGCACGGTGACCGCGGGCAGGGCGGCGATGTGCTCGGCGGTCCCGGGCCGGGTCCGGTCCGCCTCCACCAGGGCGCACGCCGGCGCGTAGAGGAACCAGTCCGGCTCGGTATGGGCCCGGTGGATCAACCGGGAGGCCAGCAGGTTGCCGTACCCGGCGGCGACCATCGCCGCGTCATCGAGGACGACGTGCAGCGCGTCCGTCACCGCGCCGTCGCCCGGCCCAGGCGCCGGTCCAGCTCGGCATCCAGCCGCGCGGCCTCGTCCTCGGTCGGGTCGTAGCCGTTCCACGCCCGCAACGCCACCCGGGCCCGCTCGGCCCGGGCCGCCCGCTCGGCCGGGGTCAGCACCGTGGCGGCCAGCCGGGCCAGGTAGGCGCGCAGGGACAGCCCCTCGGCCGCCGCCACCGCGGCCAGCCGGTCCCGGGCATCCGCGGGAATCCGCACGTTGGCATCGGCCACCGGGTCCTCCTTCACGCGTCACGACTTCCCCCAGAGTACGGGTACGTCTACGTACCCGTACACCATCGAGAGTGGATCTCACGCTCTCGCACGGGTGCGAGGGCGCTGTTGCGTTGTGAGGAAGCGGGGCATGCCAGCGGCCTCGGTGAGTGCTGGTCAGACGGCTGCTGCGAGTTCGGTGAACGCGGCTGCCAGCCGAAGCTGCGGGTCGGTCTCGACGGCGAGTTCGTAGTGGCCGCGGCGGATGTTCTGGACCAGCGCGTGGCCGGCACTGATCGTCTGGACGGACCGCAACCGTTTCAGCCCGCGCATCGGCCGGAGCCGCGCTTTCAACCGGCCATGGTCGGCTTCGATCCGGTTATTCTCCCGGGCGGCGTCGACGTGGCAGGCCTCGGGGAGCAGCTCATCGAGGATCCGCGGATAGAGCAGGTGCCCTGTCCGTAGTGACCTCGACTGGGCGGCGGCCATGGGACAGGACTCGGACGAAGAACCGGCGGGCGGCGGCCTGGTCTCGCCGTGCGCTGGCCAGGACGTCGATGACCTGGCCGCATTGGTCAACCGCCCGGTACAAGTAGGTCCACCGGCCGGCGACCTTCACATACGTCTCATCGACAAACCACCTATCCCCAGGCCGGTGCCGACACGGCCGGGCCGCGTCGACCAGCAGAGGCGTGAAGCGCTGCACCCACCGATACACCGTGACATGATCAACCTCGAGACCCCGCTCGGCGAGCAGCTCCTCAACGTCCCGATAGGACAGCGCGTACCGCAGGTACCAGCGGACAGCGAGGACGATCACCTCCGGTGGGAACCGGAACCCCGCGAACTCCGACGAGGGAACCGGTGGACAGGCGCGACGTCGATGCATCACTCGATCATGACCGATCGGCAGCCGTGGGACGGCGGACTCCACCGGTGCAACAGTGCCACCGGGTCGACCCGGCCGCCACGATGTGGGACGACGACGAAGTCGCCGCCGCCCCAGACGCGGCTTGCGCGGTAAAGCGCTCGGCGGGCCCAGTAGCTCCAGCGTTCACCTCCGCCGATCACGATGACCACGCGGGACGACCAAAGCGTCAGACTCACCGAGGTGTACGACAGCGATGCGGGCGAGATCACCACGCCAATGAATCACACACGTGGGAGGAGACGTTGGCTCGCCTCCGCCCGGTGCTCGGCAACGACCACGCGCAACGCGACAGACAGCGAACAACCTGCGAAAGCTCGACGGAATGTAACTGCTGAGCGATCACCTGAAGATCCTCGTCGGACCCCAGTCTGATCAGCAGTTCGGCCAGCATGGATGATCAAGTAATTCCCCGTCGCCCGGTCCGCGGTCTGGGAAGTCATGGCCCTTCCGCGCTACACCGCACGCCAGGTGACCAGCGCCTGGCGTGCGGCGAATTCGTGGTAGCTCATCCGAGCGGGTACAGCACGGGCTGGTCGTCGACCGCGAACCGCAGCAGGATCGCGCCAGAGTCAGGCTCGGCGCGCGCCCGTCGGGACGAAGGGCAGGATCTCACAGGCCAGCTCGTAGGCGGAGACATCGCGGTCGGCGAGCAGGTCGGACTCGCTCGTCGAGTAGGACGTCCGCATCCGGAACCCCGGAGTCTCGTTCCCGTCGTGCAACGGCTCCCTGATGGCGCGAGGTCACTGAGCCTATCGACGCGGCTCGGCGAGTTCGGTAGGAATCGATAGTGACTCACCCTGGGGGACTGACCGAAGACGAGACGTGCAGGCTGTTCGTGTTACCTGCCCTGACTGCGGCCGGTTGGACGCCTGAACAGATCCAGTCGCAGTACCGGATCAGTGCAGGCAAGATTACGGCGACGGGTCGCTACCACACGCACGGCCGGCCACTGATCGCCGACTACGTCCTCGAGTACGGCACGGACCTGCCGATCGCGGTGGTAGAAGCGAAGCGGACCATGGTCGCCGTGGCGGACGGGGTCGAGCAGGCCAAGCGGTACGCGGAGCGGCTGGACCTGCCGTTCGCCTACGCGACCAACGGCCTGGAGATCTACGAGATCGACCGGCTTATGGGCAAGCACAAGGTCATCTCGGCGTTCCCAACCCCGGAGGAACTCTGGGCGCGCTACCGTGGCCATCAGGAGGTCGACACCGATCTCGGCGTCGACCTCGCGATGACGCCGTTCAACACGGATCTGCGCAACTCCCTCGACAACACCCCGAAGCGTCCGCGGTATTACCAGCGCCTAGCCGTCAACAAGGCGGCGAACGCGATCGCCAACGGCCAGAAGCGGGTGCTGTTGACATTGGCGACTGGCACCGGCAAGACGATGGTTGCCTTCCAGATCGTCTCGAAGCTCCGCACCACGAACTGGCCGCACGGGAACCGGCCGCCAGTCGTGCTGTATCTGGCCGACCGAGACATCCTGGCGAACCAACCGGTGAACGACTACTTCCGCCCGGTCTTCGATGACCTGGTCGAGCGTCTCGGCGGTCGCGGGCGCACACGCGGACGGGAGATCTACTTCGCGCTCTACCAGGCGATGGACCGCGGCGAGACGCCGCTCTACCAGCAGTTCCCCCGGGACTACTTCGACCTGGTGATCGTGGACGAGTGCCATCGGGGCAGCGCCAGGGAGTCGTCCCAGTGGCGGGAGATCCTGGAGTACTTCGAGCCTGCGGTCCAGATCGGCATGACCGCGACCCCGATCCGCCGCGCGGACGCCGACACCTACGACTACTTCGGGGCGCCGGTTTACGAGTACTCCCTGGCGCAGGGCATCGAGGACGGCTATCTGGCGCCCTACCGGGTGCGCCGGGTTCGGCTCAACGTCGACATGACGGGGTACCAGCCGCAGCCGGGTGAGCGGGACATCTACGGCAACGAGATCCCCGACTGCCTCTACACGCCGGCACAGTTCGAGCGGGTCATGGTGCTGCTGGACCGGACCGAGGAGGCGGCTCGGTATCTCACCCAGTACCTGCGGTCGACGGACCCGATGGCCAAGACGATCGTGTTCTGCGAGAACAACGACCACGCCCACCGGATGCGCCAGGCACTGACCAACCAGAACGCCGACCTCGGGCTGGACAACTACGTCGTCCGGATCACCGACGCCGACGGCGACCCAGGCAAGGTCCACCTGGACTCCTTCAAGAACCCGGGCCGGGCCGAACCCGTGATCGCCGTGACCTCCCGCCTGCTCAGCACGGGCGTGGACCTCCCCCCGGTCCGCAACATCGTCATCTTCCGGAGGATCGCCTCCATCGCCGAGTTCAAGCAGACGATCGGCCGAGGCACCCGGCTGTGCCCGGACATCGAGAAGGGCGCCTTCGACATCATCGACTTCGTCGAGGCGACCCGCCTGTTCAATGATCCCGACTTTGACGGACCACCGCTGACGATCCGGCAGGACAGCATCGACGAGCAGGGCACCCTGATCGACTCCGAGGTCGAGAACCAGTCTGAAACCACCCCGGAGGACGGGGAGGTCGCCGAGCCCGAGGCCGACTACAGCCCGCAGGACGCCGGCACGTTCGACCCAGCGGGCGGCTCCCCGAGCGGCGGCGAGCAGGACATCACCGACCCCGACCTGGTCGACCGCATCCGATCCCAGCGCCCGCGGTACGTGCAGGACGGCGTCGAGGTCTACACCTGGGGCGATGCGCTCTACGTCCTCTCGCCTGACAATCACCGCCTCGCGCTGATCACATATCGGCAATTCGTGCACGACCGGGTGCGCGAGCTGAACCTGTCACCGGGCGACCTGCTCACCCAATGGGCCGTTGCCAGGAGCCGGAAGGTGCTACTCGAAGCCCTGAAAGACCACGGCATCGAGATCGATGGGTTGGTCGCCGAGTTCAGCCACCCCGAGGTCGACTCGGTCGATCTGCTCTTGAACGCGGCCTGGGGCCTGCCTCTGGTGAGCCGCGCTGAGCGCGCTGCCCGCGTCCGCCGCGAGCACCGGGGTTTCCTCGCAGCCTTCGAACCCAAAGCCCGCAAGGTCCTCGAAGCGCTGCTCGACAAGTTCGAAGACCACGGCTCCACCGAGCTGACACCACAGACTCTCAGGGTCCCGCCGCTCAGCGATCTAGGCAGCCCCAGGGACCTGTCCAGTCGGTTCGGCGGCGCCGTGGGCCTCGGCCAGGCCATCGACGACCTGGGCAGACGCATCTTGGACGTCGCGTAGCCCGATTGACCCCATGTCTGACGACCGATGCCCCTGGCTGGTTAGCATCGCCCCGGATGGCCTTGCTGCCCAAGGGTGGCCTCCGGCGGCGACGCACCGGCCGCCCGGGGGCCAGCCGCTCCACCAACCGCCGACCGTGAACGGACACTCTCTACATGCCACCGCGTTCCGCCACACCGACAACCCCGAAGACCCGGCTCGCCGGAGTCATCAAGTCGGCCCGGGACATCATGCGCAAGGACTCCGGTCTCAACGGCGACCTAGACCGCCTGCCGCAGTTGTCCTGGCTGCTGTTCCTCCGCGCCTTCGACGGGCTCGTCGAGGAGGAGGGCGCGGCCCTCGACGAGAACTACCAGCCCGCTCTGGACGAGGCGCACCGCTGGTCAACCTGGGCCGGCGACTCGAAGCTCACCGGCGACGCGCTCATCACGTTCGTCGAAGGCGACCTGATCCCGTACCTGCGATCGCTCCAGAGCGACGACGAAAACGACCCCCGCAACGTCATCTCCACCGTTTTCAGGGACGTCAGCAACCGGATGGCCTCCGGCGTCCTGCTACGGGATCTTATCGACAAGGTCAACGAGGTCCACTTCGCGTCCGACGACGACATCCACACGATGGCGTTCCTCTACGAGTCCCTGCTCAAGGAGATGCGCGACGCCGCTGGCGACTCCGGGGAGTTCTACACCCCGCGCCCGGTCATCCGCTTCATGGTCCAGCAGTCGTTCCTCGAACTTGGTGAGAGCATCCTCGACCCTGCCTGCGGCACCGGCGGGTTCCTCGTCGAGTCCTACGAGGCTCTCCGCGAGCGGGCGACCTCGACCGTCGACCAGGTCCGGCTGCACAACGACCTCCGCGGCATCGAGAAGAAGTCGCTGCCGTACCTGCTCGGCGTGATGAACCTGCTGCTCCACGGCGTCCACCAGCCCCGGATCGTCCGGGCCAACGCCCTCGTCCAGATGCGCAACGAGACCGGTCCCCGAAGCCAGGTGAAGGTCATCCTGACCAACCCACCGTTCGGCGGCGAGGAGGAGGACTCGGTCGCCAGACTGTTTCCGCCCGGCTTCCAGACACAGGAGACCGCCTGGCTATTCTTGACGGCGATCCTCGACAAGGTCAAGAAGGACGGCCGCTGCGCCATCGTCCTCCCCAACGGCAGCCTCTTCGGCGGCGGTGTCGGTGCCCGCGTCAAGGAGCGCCTGCTGGCCGAGGCGAAACTGCACACGATCGTTCGGCTGCCCCAGGGGGTGTTCGCTCCATACACCGAGATTCCTGCAAACCTTCTGTTCTTCGAGAAGCCCGGACCTACCAGGGATGTCTGGTTCTACGAGATCCCGACACCCGAGGGTCGCCGCGGCTACACGAAGACCAAGCCGATGCAGTTCGAGGAGTTCGGACCATGCACGGCTTGGTGGGGAGGACCAGAGCGCGCCGGCCGCGTCGAGACCGCGCAGGCTTGGTGCCTCACGATCGATGACATCAGGGCCAGGGACTACAACCTCGACGTCGCGAACCCGCACGTGGCCGACGACCTCACCCATAGTGCCCCGGCAGACATCGTCGCCGAATTGATCAAGGCAGAGCAGGAGATACTCGGCATCCTCCAAGACTTGCAGGCGGATCTCGGTGGTGTCGCCGAGCGATGAAGACCTATCGTGTCGGGGACATCCTGAGACTGGTGCGTCGACCTGTGGCGGTTGACGAGGACGAGACCTATCGAGAGATTGGACTCCGGTCCTTTGGGAGGGGAATATTTCACAAGCCACCCGTCTCCGGACTCGAACTCGGCAATAAGAAGGTCTTCTTTATCAAGCCAGGCGACCTAGTTCTAAGCCTTGTGTTCGGGTGGGAGGGGGCGACCGCGCTCGCCTCCGAGCGCGAAGAAGGCATGATCGGTTCGCACCGGTTTCTCACATATCACGTGAACGAAGATCTGGCCGATCCTAGATATCTCTCCTATCATTTCGCACACGGACCCGGCCTAGAGGTCGTGCGCAGGTCATCGCCAGGTTCCGCTGGTCGCAACAGGACGCTAGGCACAAAAGCCTTCGCCGGGGAGGAGATACCTCGTGTCCATTCACGGGTGCGTGACGGTGGTCCGCTGAGCTGGGCGTTTGCGTTGGGGTGTCACCTGGTGGCTGTTGCTTGATCGTGGCTGTGGGGCGTGGATGATCTGGACTTGTGGCTGACCCGTCCGCGTCGTGGGAGTCGCGTCTCGCGGCTGCCGAGGCGCGGGCCGAGGAGTTCGCGGCGACGAACGCACAGCTGCGCAGGGTGATCGAGGGTATGGCCGAGCGCCATGAGGCGGAGTTGGCCGCGGAGCGGGCGCAGCGGGCGCGGTTGGAACTCGAGGTCGCCGATCTGCGGCGGCGGGTCGGGATGGACAGCACGAACTCGTCGGTTCCGCCGTCGAAGGAGCCGATCGCGGCCAGGGAGAAGCGCAAGGCCCAGCGGCGTCAGGCCTCGGAGCGGGTCCGGTCCAAGGACCGCAAACCAGGCGGACAGCCGGGTCATCCGGGGGCGGGGCTGCGCCGGGAGCCGGAACCGGACCGGTCACAGGCCGCGGACCCACCGGTGCAGTGCTCGTCGTGCGAGGCCGGTCTGGCCGGCGCCGCGGTGCTCCCCGAGACGTGGGCGCAGGTGTGGGACCTCCTTGACCCGGTGGTCGAGAAGGTGGAGTGGGCGCTGCCGCGGCGCCGTTGCGGCTGCTGCCGGAAGGTCACCACCGCCGGGGTGCCCGGGGTGCGACACGCGGCGGCGGGCACGGTGTCCTACGGGCCCCGGTTGCACGCGGCGGCGGTGCTTCTGGCGTCGGAAGCGAACGTGCCGGTGGAACGGGCCGCGATGGTCATCGGCGCGCTGCTGGGGGTGGAGGTCTCCTCCGGGTTCGTCGCCCGCGCGAACGAACGCCTCGCCCACGACCTGGAAACAGCCGGCTTCGACACGGCGATGAAGGCGGCGCTACGCGCCGAGCCGGTGCTCTGCGGTGACGAGTCCCCGGTCAACGTCCTACGTAAGGACCTGGACGAGGTCACCGGCGCGGTCCTCTCAGGTACCCCGCACCTGCTGGTCCTGCGCACGCCGGACCCAGGGCTGGTCTGGTACACGGCGATCCACTCACGGTCGTCGCAGGCCATCGACGCCACCGGGGTCCTCGACGGGTTCACCGGCTACCTGACCCGCGACGACTACGCCGGCTGGTATCAGTACGACCCCACCCTCGCCGGTGTCCAGCTGTGCTGCGCCCACCTGATCAGGTCGTTACGGGCAGTGCAGCAGCTCACCCCGGGCGCGCAGAAATGGGCCGGCCGGCTGATCGATCTGCTCCGCGAAGCCCAGAGCCTGGCCGTAGCCGCCCGCGCCGCCGGACATACCCGCCTCGACCAGGCCACGATCGACGGCCTGCGGGCCCGCTACGACGCCGATGTCCGCATCGGTGAGCTGGCGAACATGTCCCGGCCCTGGGCCGACGACCGCCACCATCCCGGCCTGGTCCTCGCCCGCCGGCTCGCCGCGAAAGCCGACCAGGTCTGGCTGTTCACCACCAACTTCACGATCCCCTGGACAAACAATCCCGCCGAGCAGGCCATCCGCCTCCCGAAACGCCACCAGGCCGTCTCGGGCTACTGGCACACCCCCCGCACCCTCGCCGCCTACCTCCGCGTGCGCTCCTACCTCGTCTCCGCCCGCGACCACGGCCTGACCGCCATCGACGCGATCCGCCACGCCCTCGCCGGCAACCCCTGGATACCGGCTCCGCGAACGGCCAGCGCCGCACCCGCTCTCGCCGCCTAAACCAACATCAACACGGGGGCTACCCAAGTCGCCCCCGTGAATGGACACGATACCTCTCCCCCTCGTCAACGAGCAGCGCCGTATCGCGGACCGACTCGACGGGGCGTTCAAGAAACTCTCCCTCCTCGACGAGATTAGGTCGCGGACCGACCTACTTCGGGATCAGTATCTGGACGCAACGCTTCGCACCGTTGAAAATGAGGAGCAGCTCGGCAAGGTTCTCATGCCACGCTCGGACGCAGTCGACGTCGACGAAGACGCGCGTTACCGAGTTGCTGGAATCTACAGTTTCGGGCGCGGTCTAATTCGGCGACCCACGATCATGGGGTCGGAGACGTCGTACACACGCCTGACAAAGCTTGGCAAAGGGAACGTTGTAATCAGTAAACTGAATGCATGGGAGGGGGCGCTGGCGATCGTCTCAGAAGAATTCTCCGGCTCATATGTCTCGCCCGAATATCCCGCATTCATGGTTGATGTAGAAAACTGCGATATGGGCTACCTGCGGCACGTCATTAGATGGCCACGGCTCTGGGAGACCTTGAGACCGCGAGGATCAATGGTCCGACGTAAGCGCACGACTCCGTCGATGCTTCTCGCCGCCCAGGTGCCTCTTCCCTCTCTAGCGGAGCAAGGCTCGATTGCCTCACGCCTCGATCGGATCGAGGCGACAGTTCAGTCCGCAGCCGCACAGAAAGACCAGATCGCTCGCCTGCGGAGGTCTCTCCTCGACGCCGCGTTCACGGGTCTGCTGTGACTCGTCGCCATTGAGTATCAGTAACGACGAGGTGATCGAGAAAGTGTAGACCGACGGTCGCGGCGGCGGATTGCAGTCGACCGGTGACCGCGCGGTCTCTGTCACTGGGTTCAGGGTTGCCGCTTGGGTGGTTGTGGGCAACTCCGAACCCGGCACCACCGGCTTCCAAGACCCGGGTAAGCACGTCCCGGACAGGAACCAAGCTCCAGTCGCTGCCGCCTTCGGTCACGGTGAGAACGCGCAGCACGGAGCCATCCCGGCCGCAAACGACGACCACTACCCGCTCCTGCCGGAACCCGCGCAAGAGAGGCCCCGCCACCGCAGCCAGGTCCGCGGAGCAGGCTATGCGCAGCCTGCTCGTCGCTGGGACCGCTCGCCGTCCGAGTTGGAACGCCGCGGCGACCCGGGCCGCCTTCGCGGCCCCCATCCCCGATTTGTCGAGGAGGGCATGTGAGTCGGCGCGAAAGTTCGTAGAGGCTCCCGTACCGCGCGATCAGCCGTGCCGCGAGCTCGACCGCGTCGCACCCGGCGAGACCGGATTCGAGCAGGCGTGCCAGCAACTCGCGGTCGGACAGCGCCTCCGCGCCCCAATGCAGCAGTCGCTCCCGGGGTCGCTCCCGCTCCGGCAGGTCCTTCACTTTCATGTGCATCACCCCCGCGCCCTCGGCCGCCGCCGGCTCGGGGACCGCGGCAGCACCTGCCCAGGCCAGGACCTCAGGCTCGCCCCCGGCTGGCCGTGCGAGCGCGACAATCTGCCTGTGGACGCCATGTGGGACCTCTCCGAGCAAGACGTGCTTGACCTTCCCGTGGACGAGCTTGCCTTCCGCGCCCTGCACCACCTCAAGGCGACCAACGAGTGGAACCTGTACAACTGGCTGAACAGCTTCCGGAACCGTGGAGTCCGCGGTCCCGCGCTGCGAGCGCTCAGCGAGGCTGGCGAGTGGCTCCGCTCCCATGGGTTGGCCGCCTGGAATCCCGAGCAAGCGCAGCACCCGCAGTCGATCTTTGTCATCGTGGTTGGTAGGAAGTCGTCTCAGGCGACCTTTGCGAACGGGTGTGTCCTCACAAGATGGCCGATGCGGCGCCAAGGGTTCGGGAGCAGCATCTGCTCGAAGAGCCCCGGGTCGACACTGTAATAGTCGTAAGTCCCTCCGCTACGGAACTGGACGCGGAGCGTTCGAGTCAAGGGGTCGTAACCGACGGCGTGGACGTTCATTGAAACGACGGGGTGCATGGTCATGCTTACTCCTGGGTTGAGTGTTTGAAGGCGGCCGAACCGCTTGCGTCGCGTCGTGACGACGGTAGCGGCGTCCGATTACTTCTCGTCGCGGTTGCTCTTGCGCTGCTGCGGGCTGCCGTTCATGATTCGGCCGGTGGCAAGGTCGCGCTTGAACTAGTACTCCAGTGACAGTGATCCTTACGTGGTCGCGGCCCGCGCGG
>NZ_CEVIVC010000142.1:2128-13059 GCF_982290645.1 Protofrankia sp. CiP1_Cm_nod4 | reverse complement strand
CACCCGTTCGGACGCCACGCCGCCACCCCACACAGAGACCACACGCCGGCCACTGTCACTGGAGTACTAGCCGAACATCCCGCGGCATCGCGTACCGCGACGACCGAAAGCTCGCTGATGCCGCCAGCAACCAGCCTTCAAGTGGGCAGCCCGTCTGATTCCGGTCGTTGGACAATCCGGCCGTTCTTGCGCAGCACATAGTCGTCCAGGTCGACCGAGCGCGTCATCGTCCAGTAGTCGACAACGCGCCAGGGCATCGCGGTCACCACGCGGCCTTTGGAGTTGCGGTACCACGTGTCCATGCCCTGGTGCGTCCACACCATCCGCTGGTGCGCCTCGTCGAGCTCCTGGTTGTACCGATCACTGACCTCCGGCCTGCACACGAGGGAGCTGATGCCCTCGCGAAGCATGTGCTGCAGAGCATCGATGATGTAGTTGATCTGGCTCTCCGCCAGGTAGATGAAGCTGCCGCCGTGACCGAGGTTCGTGTTCGGCCCATACATGAAGAACAGGTTCGGAAAACCTGGCGCTGTGATACCCAGGTACGCGCGAGCATCGTCCGCTCCCCACAGGTCCTGAAGCACCTGTCCATCTATGCCGGTGACCTGGTAACGGACGGGGTTGTGGGCCTCGAAGCCCGTGGCGAGGACCACGACGTCCGCCGGCCGCTCCTCCCCATCAACAGTGACGACTCCCGTCTCTGTCAACGCCGCGACCCCAGCCGTGATGAGCTCCACCTGCGGCTTCTTTAGCGCGGCGAACCACCCGTTGTCCAGCAGCATCCGCTTCCCGAACGGCGGGTAACTGGGCAGGGCCTTCTCCACAAGGTCAGGCCTGCCCTCAAGCTCTCCCATCAGGTACGCCGTGAAGAACTTGCGGTGTGCGTCGTTGACAGCGTTCAGTGAACGTTCCGGGTACGCCCACGCAGGGTCCTTCTGCAACGACGCGTGAATCCGGTCGTTGTAGGCCCAGGCAAGCTTGGAGCGGTACCAGGCGCGGTAGAACGGCACCTTATCCATGAGCCAGTGCACCCGCCCATCAACCGGCCGGAAGTAGTTGCTGTTCGGCGACACCCACTGGGGTGAGCGCTGGTAGACGTCGAGGGCTCCCACCACGTCGGCGATGGCAGGGACAATCTGCATGGCACTTGCCCCGGTCCCGATGACAGCGACACGTTTGCCGGTCAGGTCCAGACCGTCGGGCCAGCGCGCCGAGTGAAACACCGGCCCCTTGAACTGCTTCATCCCCTCGAGCTGGGGGATTTTCGGAACGTTCAGCTGACCGACAGCCGAGATGAGGACGTTTGCGGTCAGGGCCTCTTCCGCACCGGCCGCGTCCCGGACGATGACTGTCCACAGTTCCGCGTCGTCGTCCCAGGACGCTGCCACCGCCGTGGTCTGGAAGCGGATGTTCCTACGGAGGTCGAAGTGCGTGGCGAGCCCGTCCAGGTACTCCTCGAGCTCCGAGCGCTTGCCGAAGTACGTGCTCCACGCACGCGGGAAGAACGAGAGGGAGTAAAGGTGACTCGGGGTGTCGACCCCACAGCCTGGATAGCGGTTCTCGATCCACGTGCCGCCCACGTTGGCATTCTTCTCGACGACCGTGTGGGCGATCCCGATGTCTCGCAGGTACTTAGAGGCGGTCATGCCCGAGATGCCGGCACCGATGACAACCACGTGAAACTCGCCACCAACAGCAATCGGTACCGGCGCGGGCTTGGGCCGGAACCCCATCTGCTCGGCTGTCATCGCCTCGAAGTCCTCGGGAACCTCCTCGGCGACGCACAGCTCAAGCAGCTCCAGCAGCTGCCGACCCGTTGGAGCGGGCATGGCGACCGGTGCCCCCGCAGCCCAGTCCAACACTGCCTGTTCGACCGCTAAGCGGATCTCCTGCTGCACCACAGGAGGAAGGCCGCCGTCATCGTGGTCGTCCGTGCCACGAGCGCGAGTCGGCCGGTAGGGCGGGCGTGTCCACTTGCGGTCGCCGGTGAGCTGCACCAGCAGCGGTACCAGCGTCGGAATGTTGGCCACGGCCAAGGCTTCGTGCAGCACCACAGGATCGATGTGGGTACGAGCCTCAGTGACCGACATCATCTCTCCCTCCGTGGCGACAGGCCACCTGTCGCCAGCGACGACTCACGTGGAGCGACGCCTGTCCTAATTTAGTTTAGATATTGCCCCCGGGCAAGCGGCCCACCCCTCGCGCTTCGCGTGCAACGGTCGCGCATCGTGCGGTAGTTTGTTGGATCAGGGTGGGAGGTAGAGGTGGAGGCCGTGCCCTGTACCGACCGCGGTGATCAGGGCTTGGACGTCATCGGGCGGGGGTGCCGGTGACCAGGCGTGCCAGCAGCGTTGCAGCATGATCCAGGGGGGTTAGCCAGCTGCGGACCGCGCGCAGTGTCACCGGCCAGGACGGCCGCGCCGGCGGGCGGGCTGCTGTGGAACCCCCTCTCTCGCCGGTCGTGCCCACTGCCGGGGTGTTCCTGCCCGGGGGGCGTCTCGGTGAGGGGGGTATGCATCCAACAGAACGAGAACGCGCAGAACACCAAGGTCTGGTGGCGGCGGATCGCGATGTCGGAGCGGACCTGGAAATCAGCCCAGCCCAGTTCGTCCTTGACCTGCTTGTAACCCTGTTCGATCCAGTTCCGGATCCCGTGGATCCGCACGAGCTCGGCCAGGTCGGCGGGCGGGTGCGGGCTGTCGGTCTCGCGTGCCGATCCCGGACGGGGCAGGTTGGTCGCCAGATACCAGCTGCTGTTCTCCGGCAGCCGGGCCGGGTCGGTGGTCGCCACCACCAGACGGATGGTCCCCTCCGGCCCCCACCAGCCCAGCCGGGCCTCAGCTGCCCACCACAGGGCGGTGCGCCCGTCCCGGAACGTGCGGGTCACCGCTGTCCAGTTCCCGGGGTTGTCCGGGCCGCCCCAAGCCAGGTCTCGGGCGGCGTCGACCGGGGTACGGGCGTCGGGTCCGTAGGCCCAGGTGCCCCGGTGGGGTCTGAGGGCCATGACGAACGGCAGCCCCGCGGCGGCCAGCTCGCCGCGGAAGGCGTCGTGGTCGCCGTAGGCGCAGTCCGCCGCCACCGCCCGGAACGCCACCCCGGCCGGGCGGGCCCGCCGGGCCAGGTCCACCGCGATCTGCGGCTTGGTCCGGAACCCGGGATCGTTCTTACCTTTCGGGAAATGGTGGGCGGGGGTGTAGGGCCGGGCGTGCAGCGGATAGTAGAGCCGTTCGTCTGCCCACAGCGTGCTCACCGTGACCACCGCGCTGTCGGTCTTGCCGTACCGGCCCAGCCACTGGCGGCCCACATGCGCGGTGGCCGTGCCGTCCTTGCGATCCCCGGAATCGTCGATCACCAGCACCCCAGCCGCATGCGAGGCGGTCCGCGGATCGGCCTGCAGCAGCGCCACCCGCCGGGTATTGATCTTCCCTGGGTTCCACACCGACTCCGCGAGGAAGAACTGCAGCCGCTGCACCGCCGGATGGGTAGCGCCCACCACCGGCTCGGCCCCAGCCAGGCAGGTCAACGTCTTGTTCCGATCCCGCGGCGCGAGCAGCCCGGTCAGATACTCCCGGAACCCCCGCCGCTGCCCCACCGCCGAGAACAGATCATCGAACCGGACGGCGTAATCCTCCAACGGGCCCGGCGCGGGCGGGCACGGCAGACGTCTGGTCATCGTCAGACCCCCTCACCTCGGAGACGTCCGACAGCGCAGACCTACCCCCACAACCCTGATCCAACAAACTACCGTTAGTAGGCAGGGTGGCGGCCCGGCTGTCGCGCGTGGGTCGGGCGCCGGGTCCGCGGCCCGGATGGTGTCGTGGGGGAAGAACCTGCTGGTCAGGTGGCTGGGGGTAAGGCGTGTAGCGAACCCCCAGCATCGCCTGGTACTGGCGGATCTCAGTCAGATGCCAGGTTCCAGGTCTGGTCGAGCGACTTTGTTTTGTCGGAGGTGCTGGTAGAGGACGTGGCGGATCGGGTCGTCGGGTGGGGGGCTGGACCGTTCCCGCTCAACGCAACAGACCCCGGCTGTCGTGCGCCCATGTTTTCCAGCAGAGCGCACTGGCAGCCAAGCGCAAGACGACGAAACCCGAACCCGACGTCAGGTCCCCAAACCGTACCAAAGCCCCAAAAGCTTACAGAATACCCAGTTGCGAGCCCGCCCTTGCCCCTGTTTGGACACTGCTGTAGATTCTAATCTAACAAAGGTTTAACTTAGCGTTGGAGTGGACTCGGCGGATCGCGCGTGACGTGGATGAGGATCGAGTTGTCGGTCTGCCGGAAGGGTGGTCAGCTCAGGTAGCCGGAAACTATCAGGTGGGCGGTTCGTGGCTACGGCGAGTCGCTGGGCCTCTATGCCGAGATCGGGGCACCCGCACATTCGACGTGCTGGGTTCGCGCAGTTCCGGTCATTTCGGTTGTTCGCCAAGTCCTGGCAGCAAAGTCATCGGGCCGCCTACCCGCTGGTTAGGGCCCGTAATGGATTAAGTGACGCCATCGCAACGCCCTGACCTGCGTAGACGCCTCGCAAGAAAGTCACTTATTGTATTCCAGCTCCTTGGACGAGGAGTATCGAGATGAACATACGAGCCCAGCGCCTGTGCGCGTGGTGCGGACCTGTCTTAGCAGTGTTATTCTTTATTGGATTCTGGCTGATCGCTGACTTCATACCGCCGCCGTCACCTGCCGAAAGTCCTGACCAGGTGGCGGTGAGATTCCGCGAACACGCGAACCAGATTCGTTTCGGTCTCCTGCTGACTCTCTATGCCGGCACGCTGACGGTCCCGTGGGTCGCGGCAGTCTCGGTGCAGCTCAAGCGGATAGAGGGGCAGTTCTCCCCCCTCACCTACGCACAGCTCGGGCTCGGGGTGCTTCTCCCGCTCGAGTTCGTCGTCCCCATCTACTTCTGGCAAACCGCCGCTTTCCGCTCCGAGCGCTCTCCCGAAATCGTCCAGACCCTGAACGACCTGGGCTGGTTGCCGTTCACGGGTCTAGTCTACACCATCGTCGCGCAGGCCATCGTGATCGGGATCGCGATCCTCGCGGACCGCCAGGAAAAGCCAATCTTCCCCCGCTGGTCCGGCTACTTCAGTATCTTGGCCGCCCTGCTGTTCTGCCCGGCGGGCTTCGACGTCTTCTTCAAGGACGGCCCGCTGGCATGGAACGGCCTGATTGCCTGGTGGGTGCTGGTCGTCGTGTTCTTCCTGTGGCTGATTGTGCTGTCGGTTGTGCTGCTCGATGCCATACGGCGCCAGGAGGAAGAAGGTCAGGCGAACCGAGCGGAAGCGGTCAGCCAGCAGTGACCAGATGGGTCGCCGGGCAGGCCAGCGACGTGCGGCCAGTGCTCTCGCAGGCAGCCGCCGGGGATCTGTTGTATTCAGCGGAGTCAATATGGAGGGCGGGGTCAAACGGTCGTAGCGACTCCCCGATAGGATGATCGTGTTGGCGTCGAGTGGCTGGATGGTGGATGGGTCGGCGGTGACTTCGACTGGCCGGCGGCCAGATCGCGATACTTACTGGCCAGCACGTCGATGACCGGGCCGTCCTGGCCGACGGCCCGGTACCGGTAGATCCACCGTCTGGAGACCTTCACATAGGTCTCGTCAACACACCACCGATCTCCAGGAATGTGCCGGCAAGGCCGGGCTGCGTCGATCAGCAGCGGGGCGAACTGTTGCACCCACCGGTAGACGGTCATATGATCGATGGCCAGGCCGCGTTCGGCGGGGAGCTCCTCGACGTCCCGATAGGACAGGGCATAGCGCAGGTATCAGCGGACCGCCGGCACGCTTCCCCTCGGGCAGGAACCGGCAATCCGGTGAAGTCCGAGGCGGGGACCGGTGGACGGACGGGACCTCGGCGCATCCACCTACGATTCCTGATCGAGGAACTCACGGATGCAACAGACCCAGGTGCCGGCCTCGACGGTCCGGCGAGAACACCACATCCCGGGCGAGGCCGGGCTGTGGTTGCTGCTCTTCGGCGACATGACGGTCTTCGCCGTCCTGTTCTGTGTCTACCTGAACCAGCGCGGTAAGCAGCTGGAGGTTTTCGCTCATTCGCAGGGCACCCTGAACCGCGACTTGGGGGCGCTGAACACGCTGCTGCTTCTGTCGAGCTCGCTGCTCGTCGTGTTAGCGACGCGCGCGGTCAGGGGAGCGGCCCGGCGCAGCGCTCCGCGCCTGCTGGTCGGCGCGATCGCGTTCGGGCTCGGGTTCGTCGCGGTGAAGGTCGTCGAGTACCACGACAAGATCGCCATGGGGATGACTCCGGACGTCAACAAGTTCTACATGTACTACTTCGTGCTGACCGGGTTGCACCTGGCGCATCTGTTCTTCGGCCTCGTTGTGCTCGTCGTCCTGTTCACACTGTCCCGGAAGGCTGAGCTCAGCGAGGGGCAGTTCGTGCTCTTCGAGGGCGGCGCATGCTTCTGGCACATGGTCGATCTGCTCTGGATAGTTATATTCCCGCTGCTCTACCTGGTGAGGTGAACGATGAGTTCCGTGGTGCGCACGCGTGCGACCGGTGTGTGGCTCATCCTCGTCCTTGCGACGTCGCTGTCTTGGGTGCTGGGTACCGACCATGGCCTCAGCAACGACGGGCATCGGATGGCGAGCGTTGCGATCCTGGTCGTCGCGCTGTTCAAGGCCAGGCTCGTTGGTCTCTACTTCATGGACCTCCGCAACGCACCGGCGGTTTTGCGCGGGTTGTTCGAGGGGTACTGCGTCGCCGTCTGCGCCGTGACGATCTCGCTGTTCCTCCTCGCTTAGATGCTGGGTTCCTCAAGGCCGGGGTAGACCGGAGGAATCCAGCACCAGAGCGCGACGGCGAAGTCGGGCTCGGTGACGGCCCGGACGTCGTCGACGGTCACGCCCGGTGCGAGCTCGCGCAGCACCAGTCCTGCGGGCTCGATGTCGAGCACAGCGAGGTCGGTGATGACGCGCTGGATGCACGCGCGGCCTGTGTAGGGCAGCGAGCACTCTCGTACGATCTTGGGTGAGCCGTCTTTGGTGACGTGCTCCATCATCACGATTGAGCGCTTGGCTCCGTGCACGAGGTCCATCGCGCCGCCCATCCCCTTGACCATCTTTCCGGGGATCATCCAGTTGGCCAGGTCGCCCTTCTCCGACACCTGCATGGCGCCGAGGATCGCGACGTCGATGTGACCGCCGCGGATCATCCCGAACGACGTCGCGCTGTCGAAGTACGAGCCGCCCTTATTGAGGGTGACGGTCTCCTTGCCAGCGTTGATGAGGTCGGGGTCGACGGCGTCCTCGGTCGGGTACGGCCCGACGCCGAGCATGCCGTTCTCGGACTGCAGCACGACGTGTACGCCGTCCGGCACGTAGTTGGGTACCAGGGTAGGCAGGCCGATCCCGAGGTTGACGTACTGCCCGTCCGCGAGCTCGAGGGCGACCCGCGCTGCCAGCTCGTCCCTAGACAGCACGGACGGTCCTCCGCTCGATCCGCTTCTCCACGGACACCTGCACCACGCGCTGCACGAAGATTCCCGGGGTGTGCACCAGGGCCGGATCCAGGTCGCCGGGCTCCACGACCTCCTCGACCTCCGCGATCGTCACGCGACCCGCAGCGGCGCAGAGTGGGTTGAAGTTCTGCGCCGACTTCTCGTAGACGAGGTTGCCGTGCCGATCGCCGTAGCGGGCATGCACGAGGGCGTAGTCGCAGACGATCGCGTGCTCCAGCACGTACTCCACACCGTCGAAGGTGCGGACTTCCTTGGGCTCCGACGCCTTCGCCGCGCCACCCGACCCGTCGTACCGGAGAGGAAGCCCCCCGAGGGCGACCTGTGTCCCGACGCCACCGGGGGTGTAGAAGGCGGGGATACCCGCGCCGCCGGCACGGAGCCGCTCGGCGAGCGTGCCCTGCGGGACCAGTTCGACCTCGAGCTCGCCGGACAGGAACTGCCGCTCGAACTCCTTGTTCTCCCCGACGTAGGAGCCCGTGGTGCGGCTGATCCGTTTGGCTCGCAGAAGCGAGCCCAGGCCCCACCCGTCGACGCCACAGTTGTTGGAGACCGTCTTGAGGTCGTCGACCCCGGTTTCCAACAGCGCCTCGATGAGAGCCTGCGGGATGCCGCAGAGCCCGAACCCGCCAACGGCCAGCGACGACCCGCAGGCGATATCCGTGACCGCTTCGGCGGCACTGCCGACGATCTTGTTCACCGCTTCCCCTCTCCAAAAACGAATTATAGTTAGAAACTAACGTCTTGCAAGCACTTCTCGTGGGATGAAAAGCACTCAAAGGGTCATTAACTCAAAACGGAGGAAGGATAAGTGAGAAAAATCACAGATCGACAGGTGTGAGGGCGGCGACTCGTGGGCCGTGCACCTGGGCAGGGAGACGATGGCGCTGAAGCCCGTTGCAAGGCTGCTCGCGGTCGTGAGCGGCGCCGTTCTGGTGACCACAATGACTGCCCAAACTGCGGACAACTGCGACCCGCCGTGGCGGAGTCCGAGGCGAACTTCGATTCTGGCGGTCATCATGATCGAGGGATCTGGGTCGGCGGTTCAGGCACACCTGTTCTCGAGCCCGCGCCTGCTCCTGCTGGACGAGGTGTCGATGGGACTGGCGCTCGCTGTGGTGGACGAGATCTTCGCCTTTCTCGACCTGCTGGCTCAGGAAGGCTCCAGTCTGCTGCTGGTCGAGCGGTACGTCACGCGGGTGCTCGCCCGTGGGGACTACGTCTACCTGCTCAACCGCGGTCAGGCTCGCTTCGTCGGCGAGCTGACGGAGTGCGAGAGCTCGGACATCTTCAAGGAGCGCGTCGACGTCGACTAGCGATCTTTGGTCTGTGGGTTCTTCACATCTGTGTCACGTTTCAGGCTGCGGGTGCGAGCCGGGCGTGGTCGATGTAGCTGTCGACGTGGCGATCGAGGATGCGGAGCGCGTCGCGCAGCTCGGGTGGGGCCTGGGGCTGGTCGGCCGCGGTAAGCGGGACGAGGAGCCGGTTGTAGACCTTGGTGTAGAAGACGGCGATGCGGATGCCGTCGTCGGTGAGCGTGTAGCGGTTGCGGTGCGGTAGCCGGCGGATCAGGCCGGCCAGGCGCAGCCGGCGCAGGTCATAGGTCCTCTGGCCGGGGCGGTAGTCGCTGCCGAGCAGCCCAGCGATCAGGACACGTAGGTTCTTGTTGGTGAAGCCGGTCGCGGTGAGCAGCGTCTGACACAGGGCGCCGGTCAGGGCCATGACCCGTGGATCACCGAACCGCAGGGCCGGGGTCCGCCGCCCCTCCGTGTCGACGGTGGGGTGCGTGATCCGCTCGAAGGCCGGACTCGCGAGGACACAGCCCTGGCCGACCCGTTCAGCGTCCAGGATCCGGCGGTTGGCCGCACGGGCCTTGGACTGCAGCTCGGGCAGGTGGCGCAGGCGGGCGTTGCAGCCCAGGTCCCGCGGGGCGTTGATGACGGTCTCGATCCGCATGGCCCGACCGTCCTTGAGGTACTGCTTGATGCGGGAGTGCTTGTAGAAGACGTTGACCACGCCACCGCCGTTGTCGCGGCGGTCGATCGCGGTGCGGAAGGTTCCCTTCATGTCACGGCGGATGAGGCGTCCGAAGATGATTTCCCCGTTGTGCGGGCGGCCGAGGTCGAGGTTGTCGGCGATGAGCGCCTCGAAGAAGCCGCGGGCGTGCCGGGGCGCGTCGAACACGAGGGTGCGGGAGATCTCGATCTGGCGCATGGAGGTTTCCCACCAGTAGCCGGCGTCCCGGTCGGTGGCGGTGAGCGGCAACGGCAGCCGGGCCAGCCAGCGCTGCACGAACACGTCGATCGCGCCCGGGTTCAGCCGGTCGCAGATCTCCTGCAGCGCGGCCGGGCCGGCGGCGGCGGCGAACCCGTTGGACAGCTCGGCAAAGCCGATCCCGGCCCGGGTCGCCTGGCGTTTGGCCCACGCGTGCCCGCCCCGCCAGATCTTCGCCGGATACGGGAAGTAGCTGCACATCTTGATGAACGCCGGGCCGAAGTCGGCGTCCCACACGGAGAAGTAGGAGCAGGACACCCGCCGGTCGGTTTTGGTGAACGACCACTGCACCGCCCCGGTGGCGGTGTGGCGTTCGTAGGCGGTCCAGACCCGCTGGAACTCCTGGGCCACCCAGGTCGCGGCGACCCCGGACCGTCCGGTCGCGGCCTGGCGATCCAGATGCGGACGCATCAGCTCCAGCTTGCCGCCCACGTCGTCCCTGCCGAAGCGCACCCACGGGAGGCCGTTGGCCTCGGCGAACGAGGCGACCGCGCGGCGGAACCGCTGGCCGATCTGGTTGAACAGCGCCGGCGACGGAAACGGGTAGCCCAGGTGACCGGACAGGAACGCCGTGACCTGCGCGCTGGTCTGCAACGTCGGCACGTAGGCGTTGAGATAGATCCGGTCCAGGCACTGGATGTCCAGCGCCACGTGCCCGTCGAGCACCTCGTTGACCGTCACCGTATGCGCACCCATGACCGGCCTCCTGACACGGCTACGGTCGCCAGGATGCGCCGGCCGGCACCGGGGCCGCCAGCCCAGCCGCGCTGCTCGGCGGTCCGAGGCGAAGCCTCACTGCTACTACAGCCGCACTTGTACTACAGCCGCACTTGGTACTCCAGCCGCACTTGGCGGCGGTGATGTGTTCCAGGACGACGGTGGGACTTTCGTGGGGAAGCGCCTCGATATTGTCCGCCTCAACGAGGACCTGGGTGGGATCAAGTCCGGTCTGGCGTGCCGTGACCGTGGCGGCGACGTGCAGCCAGTGAGCGGCTGCGACCGCGGCGGCGGTGGGCTCCACCTCGGTGAACAAACGACTGTCCCCGAAGGGATTGTCAGCCAGGAGCACGTCGGCGGCAGCGACCTGGAGGGGGGAGGCGTCGGCGCGGGTCAGGGCGATGGCCTGGCGGGCCCGTCCGGAGAGGTCACCGCGTTCAGCCTGCTCGACGGCGTCGAG
>NZ_CEVIVC010000142.1:0-1410 GCF_982290645.1 Protofrankia sp. CiP1_Cm_nod4 | reverse complement strand
TTTCAGTAGCCCAGGAGACGAGGAGGGCACGCTGGCCAGGGTCGTAGGCATACCGGCTCATCGCAGACCTCTCCTCCCGCCGTCTCCTCCCGCCGTCGCCAGGCTGCCGCACATCGGGTGCGCCAGGGAAGCCACAACAGCCCCGGGATACGGACATGCCGTCGATCATCGGTTTTTACAGTCCGTAACCGCGACCGAAAGAGCGACATGTAGTTGCCGTCGCAACGTCACCACCATGTCACCACCAGAACATCTCATAGCTCTTAATGGCGATCTCCGCGGCCTGTTCGCGCAGGTCACGGGGGGTGGACCTCCTCCGCCACTACTCCAAAAATCTTGACCTCCTCAACGACCTCAAATGGCTACTCAAAGTAATAAAAGATAACGAAAATAACAATGAGCCGGATGAACCGGACCTTCACGACCAAGCGGCCCGCCACCGCGGAGACCGCCCATGAGTACTGCCCGCCAGGCCGAGCCCTGGCGCAACACCATCCTCCTCGGCGACGCCCGCACCCGCCTGGCCGACCTGCCGCCGGCCTCCGTGGACTGTGTCATCACCAGCCCGCCCTACTACGGCCTGCGGGACTATGGTGTATCCGGCCAGATCGGCCTGGAAGCCGACGTCACCGGCTGGGTGGCCGGCCTCCGCGCCGTCCTGGCCGAGGTCGCCCGGGTGCTCAAGCCCAGCGGCGTGCTGTGGCTGAACCTCGGCGACGGCTACAGCCGCCATCCCCGCGAAGGCGCGCCGGTCAAGAGCCTGCTGCTCGGCCCGGAACGGCTGGCCCTCAGCCTGCTGGCCGACGGCTGGCGCTTACGCAACAAGGTCATCTGGGCCAAGATCAACCCGATGCCCGCCAGCGTCCGGGACCGGCTGAGCGCCGGCTACGAGGTGATCTACTGCCTGACCCGGTCCCGGTCATACTTCTTCGATCTGGATGCCATCCGGCTGCCGCACCGCAGCGCCCAACCGCCGCAGGCCGGCGCCACCGGCCGGGCCTATCCCCCGGCCTCAGCAGTGGCCACGGTCAACCGCACCCGGCGGACCAACCGCAACACCGGGCTCGGCAACCTCAAGGTCAACGGCCTCACCGGCCACCCGCTCGGCAAGAACCCGAGCGATGTCTGGTGGTTGGCCACCGCCGGCTACCGGGAGGCGCACTTCGCGACCTTCCCGATCACGCTGGTCGAGCGGCCGCTGCTGGCCAGCTGCCCGGAGCGGGTGTGCGTGGGCTGCGGGAAGCCGTGGACGCGTCAGACAGCCCGCCGGCGCGGCCACTTGGCCGTGCTTGGCGAACTGCGGCCGATTTGTGGCTGCCAAGCCGACTTCCGGCCCGGCCTGGTGCTGGACCCGTTCCTGGGCGCCGGCACGGTGGCCGTGGCGGCGGAGCGGCACGGGCGGGACTGGGT
>NZ_CEVIVC010000141.1:3860-13469 GCF_982290645.1 Protofrankia sp. CiP1_Cm_nod4 | reverse complement strand
CCCGAACACTGGACCCGCCACATCCGCGCCACCGTCCACTACCAGCACGCCACCGAAACCCTCCACCACCACGGCACCACCACCTACCTCGAACTCGGCCCCGACCCCGTCCTGACCGCCCTCACCCACGAAACCCTCACCAGCACCAGCACCAGCACCAGCACCAGCACCAGCACCAGCACCAGCACCAGCGACGAAACCACCGGCGACAGCACCGGCAGCCGCACCGCCCCCGTCGCCGTCCCCCTGCTGCGCCGCAACCGGCCCGAAGCGGCCACCCTGCTCACCGCGCTCGCCACCGCACACACCCATGGCGTCCGCCTGGACTGGCCCGCCCTCTTCACCGGCCCCGACACGACCGGCCCCGACGCGGCGATCGCCCTGCCACACACCGTCCCCCTGCCCAACTACGCCTTCCAGCGCCAGCGCTTCTGGCTGCGCCCCGCCACCACCAGCGGCGACCCCACGACCCTGGGCCTCGCAGCCACCCAGCACCCGCTCCTGCGCGCCGCCCTCACCCCCGCCGACACCGACCAGACCATCCTCACCGGCCGGCTCTCCCTGCACACCCACCCCTGGCTCGCCGACCACGCCGTGCTGGGCTCCGTGATCGTCCCGGGCACGGTGTTCATCGAGCTCGCCCTGCACGCCGGCGAGATCACCGGGTACGACACCGTCGACGAGCTGATCGCCGAGGCGCCGCTGGTGCTGCCCGGCCGGCGCGGCGTCCAGGTACAGGTCGTCGTCGGCACACCGGACGAGACGGGACGCCGGCCGATCGCGGTCCACTCGCGGCCGGACGGCGAGCAGCCCCGCGCCGACGGCTGGACCCGCCACGTCAGCGGCTACCTGACCGCCGACGACACCCCCGGCGCGGACGCGGCGGCGGCCGAGGCGGCCGCCGCGCAGGCCCTGGCGACCTGGCCGCCTCCGGGCGCCGAGGCCATCAGCACCGACGGTGACGACAGCGACGGCGACGGCGGTCCCGGCAGCGGCAGCGCGTACGTCGACAGCGTCTACGAAGCCCTGGCCGGCGCGGGGCTGGTGTACGGGCCGACGTTCCGCGGGCTGCGCGCCGCCTGGCGGCGGCAGTCCGAACGGGGCGAGGAGCTGTTCGCCGAGATCGAGCTGCCCGAGCAGGTACGTGCGGACGCCGGCGACTTCGGCCTGCACCCCGCCCTGCTCGACGCGGCCGTGCACGTCAGCGCCCACCGGGGGCTGCTCGACGCCCCGCCAGGCCAGGTGCAGCTCCCGTTCGCCTGGTCGGGCCTGCGGCTGCACTCCGCCGGCGCGTCCGCGCTGCGGGTGCGGCTGGCGGTGACCGGGCCGGACCGGCTGTCCCTGCACACCGCCGACGGCACCGGCGCGCTCGTGCTGTCGATCGCCTCGCTCACCGGCCGGCTGGTGTCCTCGGCGCAGATCAACGCCGCGCGGGCCGCCGCCGGCGGGGCGACGGACGACGACACCCTGTTCGCGGTGGACTGGAAACCGCTGCCGACGTCGACGGCCACCGACCGGCGGACCTGGTCCGTGCTCGGCACCGAGGAGCACCTGCGCGACCTGCTGCGGCAGGTCCGCGCGGACACCCGCGCGTTCGCCGACCTCACCGACCTCACCGCCGCCCTCGACCTCGGCGAGCCCACCCCCGGCCTGGTCTTCGCCAGCGGCCTGCCGGCCACCGGCGTCGACGGCAGCGGCCCGAACGACAGCGCCGGCGCCGGCGACGGCGGCACCGGCGGCACTGGCGGTGACGTCCTGGCCGCCGCGCACGCAACGGCGCGCGGCGTCCTGGCCCAGGTGCAGGCGTGGACCGCCGAACGTCGGGTCGACGGCACCCAGCTCGTCATCGTCACCCGGCACGCGGTCGCCGTGGACGGCATCCCCGCCGACGCCCAGGGCACAGCCGACCCCCAGGGCACAGCCGACGCGCACACGACAACCGCTCAGGAGACGGACGCCAGCGGGACCGCCGGCGGCGGAACTGTCGGCAGCGGGGCCGTTGGCAGTGAAGTTGTTGACGAAGCTGTCGATGTCGCGTCCGCCGCCGTGTGGGGGCTGGTGCGTTCGGCGCAGGCCGAGCATCCCGGCCGGATCGTCCTGCTCGACGTCGACGACGATCCCGCCTCGGCCGCGGCGTTGCCGGCGGCGCTCGCCGTCGCGGACGCCGGCGGCGAGCCGCAGCTCGCGATCCGCGCGGGCAGCGTCACCGTCCCCCGCCTGGTCCGGGTTCCGGCGGCCGACCCGGCCGACGAGGCCGACCCGGCCGGCACGGCAGGCCCAGGCACGGATGTGGCCGCGGGCAGCTCAGCGTCCACCACGGACACCGCGCTGGACGCGCCGGACACCACGTCGGACACCACAGCGGCGGACACCACAGCGGCCGGCACAGCGGCCGGCACAGCGGCCGGCACAGCGGCCGGGACGCCGTTCGCCGCCGGCGGCACTGTTCTGGTCACAGGTGGTACCGGCGCGATCGGCGCGCTGGTCGCCCGCCACCTGGTCGCCGCCCACGGCGTCCGCCACCTCGTCCTGACCTCCCGCAGCGGTCCCGACGCCGCCGGCGCGGTGGCGCTGCGGGACGAGCTCGCCGAGCTCGGCGCGACCGCCACCGTCGTGGCCGCGGACGCCGCCGACCGTGGCGCGCTCGCCGGCGTCCTCGCCGCTATCCCGGCCGAGCATCCGCTGGCCGGGGTCGTGCACGCCGCCGGCATCGCCGACGACGGCCTGCTCGCCGGCCTCACCGGTGACCGGCTCGACGCGGTGCTGCGTCCCAAGCTGGACGGCGCCTGGCACCTGCACGAGCTCACCCGCGGGCACGACCTGGCCGCGTTCGTGCTGTTCTCGTCCCTATCGGGGCTCACCGGCGGGACGGGGCAGGCCCCGTACACGGCGGCGAACGCCGCGCTGGACGCGCTCGCGGCGTACCGCCGGGCGCACGGCCTGCCGGCGCTGTCGCTGGCGTGGGGCCAGTGGGCGCTCGCCAGCGGCGTCACCGCCCGCCTCACCGACGCCGACCGGGAGCGCATCACCCGCTCCGGGCTGCGGCCGCTGTCGGACGAGGCGGGCGTGGCGCTGTTCGACACCGCGCTGGCGGCCGGCGCCCGCACCGCCCGCGCGCTGCTGGTGCCGGCGCCGCTCGACCTGGCCGCCATCCGCGCCGGGTCCGCGTCGGCCGGGGTGCCCGCGCTGCTGCGCGGGCTGGTCCGGCCGGCCCGGCGGGCGGCGGGCACGGCGCCGGCGGGTGGCCGGTCGGCGCTGCGCGAGCGGCTCACCGGCCTGTCCGGGGCCGAACGTGACGCGGTCATACTTGAGCTTGTGCGTAGCGAAACCGCGAATGCTCTCGGCTATGCCGACGCCGACCCGGTCTCCGCCACCGGCGCCTTCGTCGAGCTGGGGCTGGACTCGCTCACCGCGGTCGAGCTGCGCAACCGGCTGGAGGCGCACACCGGCCTGCGGCTGCCGGCGACGCTCACCTTCGACCATCCGTCCCCGGCCGACGTCGCCGAGCTCATCGCCGGCCGGCTCGACTCCGCCGGGCCCGATTCCGCCGGGCGGGGGACGCCGTCGGCGCTGGCGGCGGGCGCGGGCAGCGGCGGGCCGTCAGCCGACGCCGTCGCCGCTGTCGGCGGGGGCATCGGCGGTCTGTACCGGCGGCTGTTCGACGCCGGGCAGATGAACGCCGCCGCGCAGCTGCTGGTCGTGGCGTCCAGCCTGCGTTCGACGTTCGACGAGGCGGACCGCCACGAGCACACCCCGCCCCCGCTGACCCTGGTGACCGGGCCGTCCCGGCCGAACATCGTCTGCTTCCCGGCGCTGTCGGCGCTGTCCGGCCCGCACGAGTACTCCCGGTTCGGCAGCCTGTTCCGCGACGAGCGGGACGTCCACGTGGTGCCGGCCCCGGGGCTGCCCACGGGCGACCTGCTCCCGGGCTCGGCCGCCACGCTGATCCGGATGCACGTGGACGCGGTCAGGCAGGTCGTCGGGGACGAGCCGTTCGTGGTCCTCGGCCGTTCGATGGGCGGCTGCGTGGCGAACTCGGTCGTCGCCGGCCTGGAGGCGGAGGGGATCTTCCCGGCCGGGCTGATCCTGGTCGACTCCTACCCGATCGACACCCCCTCCCGGCCGGGGATGGAGTGGTGGAACGCCGCCATGATCACCGCGCTGGTGGAGCGGTTCGACCGCTTCGACATCTCGACGCTGGACACCCGGCTGTCCACCATGGGCACCTACAACCGGATCTTCGGGGACTGGCAGCCGTCCGAGGTCCGTGCCCGCACCTTGCTCATCCGTGCGGAACAGCCGCTGGCCGGCACCCCCGCCGAGACGGCGGGCCGGCCGGACTGGCGGGCGTACTGGACACTCCCGCACGAGATCATCGACGTCCCCGGTGACCACTTCACCATCCTTGAGGAGGACACCGGGACGACCGTCGCCGCGGTGGCCAAGTGGCTGGCGTCGCTTGCCCAGGCGACCTGAGCGGCCCATGAACGGATCCAGCCCGCGCACCGGGGCCCGGCCCGCGCGTCCCACACCGCGCGTCAGCCGGGCACCGGACGGGCATCAGCCAGGCAGCGCGCGGGCACCGGCCAGGCATCGGGACCGGCCTCGCGGCGGACATCCCGGACGACCCACCCCGTGGACCAGAAGCAGCGTGATCGTTTTTCGCGCCGCCGACGGCCCCGGGTCACCAATAGATAACCAGCAGAGGGGACAAGCATGACACTTCCGGCAGTCGTCGTGACCGGCGCCGCCGCCGGGATCGGCCGGGCGACCGTGGAGCTGTTCGCCGAACGAGGCTACGGCGTCGTCGCCGTGGACCCCGACACGGCCGGCCTCGCCGAGCTCGAGGGCATCAAGAACGTCGTGACGCTCGAGGGCGACGTCTCCACCGAGAAGGCGAACGTCGAGGCGGTGCGGCTGGCCCTCGAGCACTTCGACCGCCTCGACGCCGCCGTCCTCAACGCCGGCATCGGCGGCGCGCCGCCGATCGAGGCCCCCGGGGCGATCGAGCAGCTCGACCGGGTCCACGCGGTCAACGTGCGCGGCGCGGCACTCGGCATCCGGGCCGCCGCTCCGGCGCTGCGGGCCGCCGGCGGCGGGGCCATCGTCGTGACGGCCTCCGGCGCCGGGCTGCGCGGCGACCCCTACACCTGGGCGTACAACGCCACCAAGGCGGCGGCGATCAACCTGGTGCGGTCGGCCGCGCTCGACTACGGCTACCAGGGCATCCGGATCAACGCGATCGCGCCGGGCATCACCCTCACCCCGCGCACGGCGCCGGTGAAGCACGATCCCCGGCTGTTCGCGAACATCAACCGGCGGATCCCGCTGCGCCGCTGGGGCGACCCGCGCGAGCAGGCCCAGGTGATCTGGTTCCTCGCGACCCCCGAGTCCTCCTACATCACCGGCGCGGTGATCCCCAGCGACGGCGGCCTCAGCGCGAGCAACGGCTTCCTGCTGCCCCCGACGTACGACGGTGAGCCGATGCAGTGACACCCACTGCGGGGGCACCCGGTTCGGGGACGCCCGGTGCGCCCGGTGCCGGTGCCGGGACACGCGTCCCCGGTGGATCCACCCTCAGCGGATCCACCGGGGGCCCCCGTCCACCACTACCCGGCGGATTCACGCACGGCGGATTCACGCACGGCGGATTCACGCCTGCCGCGTTCGTGCCGGCCGCATGCATGCCGGCCGCGGGCCCGGCACGCACGATGTTCACAACATTCATGACGTTCACGGCATTTATGAGAGGGAAAGATTTATGACCACCACTGACCAGCTCGCCGGGACGGCGGCGGCCGTCGCGACGGACAGCCTGGACAGTCTTCGGACGAACAAGACGATCGCCCGGCGCCTGTACGAGGAGATCGTCAACGAGGGCCGGCTGGAGTTGCTCGACGACTTCCTCGCCAAGGACGCCAGCCGGAGCACCGGCAGCGGCACGTTCGGCCGCGACAGCTTCGCCAGCCACGTCACCGAGCTGCGGCACAACGTCACCGACCTGAAGACCACCGTCACCGACATCGTGGCCGAAGGTGACCGGGTTGTCGTCTTCTGGCGTATCCAGGGCATCCACTCCGGCGAGGTCTGGGGCGTGCCCGGCACCGGGAACACCATCGACGGCACCAGCATCAGCCTGATCACGTTCCATGACGGCAAGGTCGTCGACTACGTCGTCACCCCGGACCGGCTCACCATCCTCCAGCAGCTCGGCGCGATCCCGGCATGACCCGCAAACTGTCGGCCGCCGACGTCGCCGAGATCCACCAGACCATCGCGCTGATCGCGCACGTGTACGACAACCGCGCGCTCGACGCCCTGCCCCTGCTCTTCACCGACGACGTCGAGATCGAGCTCGGCTACGGTGAGGGCGTCCAGCTGCGCGGGATCGACGCCGCCCGGGAGCTGTTCGGCCAGCGGCAGCCGGACGGGGCCGACCACCAGACGGTGAACACGCTGATCCTGACCGACCCGGACGGGACCGTGCGGACCCACAGCCGCTACATCGCGCTGCGGTCGGACGGGACTACCACCAACGGCGACTACCTGAGCATCGTCGTGCACACCGAGCGGGGCTGGCGGATCGCGTACTTCCGCAGCGTGCTGCGCTACCCCCTCGAGCCCGAGGCCGGCCCCCGGCCGACGGCGGTCACGGACGAGTGGCGGCTGACCGCCGACCGTCTCCCGGTGATCGTCGACTGACCCTCGCGGATCACGTCCAGCGCACCCCGCGCGGCCGGGCCCGGCCGTGGCGGCGAGCCGCCCGGCCCGTGCCGGGCCGGCCACCCGAGCCTCGCGGGGCGCGCCGGCCGTTTTCGTCCCGCCTCATCGCCCACCGCACTTCACCGCACTTCACCGCACTTCACCGCGTCCGCCATGCGTCACTGTTCGTCATTCACCGCTGTTCGCCACATATCGCTGTTCGTCATTCACCGTTGTTCGCCGAACCCGCCGGATGCGCCGGGGTTCGCCAGGAGGAGGCAGCAGATGACAGGGTTGACGGCTCGTCCCGAGGACGCCGTTGCCAGGATCGCTCTTCCCCGGCCCGCCGCCGACGACGACGTCCAGGCCGATCGGAGAGCCCCCGCGGCACGCCTGGCCCAGCTGCTGGACACCGGCTCCGTGACCGCCCTGCACCCCGCCGACGACACCGGCGTGCTCGCCGTGCGCGGGCGGATCGACGGCGCCCCCGTCCTCGCCTACTGCACCGACGCGACGGTGATGGGCGGCGCTCTCGGCCTCGGCGGCGCCCATCACATCGTCGACGCCATCGACACGGCGGTGCGCGAGGGCCGGCCGGTGATCGGGCTGTGGCACTCCGGCGGCGCCCGGCTCGCGGACGGGGTCGAGTCCCTCGACGGCGCCGGCCGGATGTTCGCGGCCATGACCCGGGCCTCGGGCCGGGTGCCGCAGATATCGGTGGTGCTCGGCCCGGCCGCCGGCGCCGCCGCCTACGGCCCCGCGCTGACCGACATCGTGATCATGTCGACGTCCGGCCGGATCTTCGTGACCGGCCCCGACGTCGTGCGCAGCGTGACCGGCGAGCAGATCGACATGGCGGACCTCGGCGGCGTCGACGCGCACGGCCGCCGCTCCGGGGTCGTGCACGTCACCGTCGACACCGAGGACGACGCGTTCGTCCGGGCCCGCCGGATCACCGGCCTGCTCACCCGCCCCGGCCGTTTCGACCCGGACACCGTGGACGACGGCCGGGACCTGCGCGAGCTGCTGCCCGCGACGGCGCGGCGCGCCTACGACGTCCGCCCGCTGCTGCTGGAGATCCTCGACGGCGCCGGGCCGTGGAACGCCTTCGAGGAGCTGCAGCCCCGCTGGGCACCCAACATCGTCATCGGCCTCGGCCGCCTCGGCGGGCACACGGTCGGAGTCGTCGCCAACAACCCGATCCGCAAGGGCGGCTGCCTGGACTCGCTGAGCGCGGAGAAGGCCGCCCGGTTCGTGCGCATGTGCGACGCGTTCGGCGTGCCGCTGCTGGTCGTCGTCGACGTGCCCGGCTACCTGCCCGGCGTCGGGCAGGAGTGGGACGGTGTGGTCCGCCGGGGCGCGAAGCTGCTGCATGCCTTCGCCGAGGCGGTGGTGCCCCGCGTCACCCTGATCACGCGGAAGTCCTATGGCGGGGCGTACATCGCGATGAACTCCCGTTCGCTGGGCGCGACCGCCGTCTACGCCTGGCCGCAGGCCGAGGTCGCCGTCATGGGGGCGGAGGCCGCCGTCGGCATCCTGCACCGCCGGAAGCTGGCCGCCGCCGCGGACGACGAGCGGCGCGAGGAGCTGCGCGCCCAGCTCGTCGCCGAGCACCAGCGGGTCGCCGGGGGTGTCGACCGCGCCCTGTCCCTCGGCGTCGTCGACGAGGTCATCGACCCGGCCCGCACCCGCCGCACCCTCGCGCGGACCTTCGCCACCGCGGCCGAACACCCCGCCGCGGACGAGCGCCTCACCACGGCCGGCCCCCGCGGCGGCCACAACAACATCCCGCTGTAACCGGAGCCCCCGGCAGGCATGTTCCCGGCAGGCATGTTCCCGGCGAGCGGCCCGCCGGGAACATGCCTCGGGACGACGGCCGGGAATTTCCCCGGCCGGCGCCCCGGAACCCACGCTGGCACCGGCCCGGATCCGGCCGGGCCGGATCCGGGCCGGCCGGAATCAGTCCGGGAAAATCAGCCGGAAGAGCCCGATCACCGGTTTTTCCACCGGTCTCACGATAGGTCCTGCCACCGGTTTCACGATTCTTGCTGCGGGTCCTCCGAGCCACCGAACGGTTGCCGTGGCCCACCGAACGGTTCCGCTGGCTGGCTGAAATCCCTCGTCTCACCGCCCTGCTCCGCTTCGGCACCCGGCTGCCCGCCTGCCTCCGCCGTGGCCGGCCCGCTGCCCTCACCCTGGGCCTCGGCGCCCGGCCGCGTCCCCTCACCTCCGCTCTCGGCCTGCGCGGCCTGCCCGGCCTGCGCGCCCGGCACCGTGACACCGACGAGTTCGCGCAGCCGCGTCTCGACGTAGGGCTCGGTGTGGTGCGACCTGTCGGCGATCCGCCGTACGAGATCGTTGACGCTGGTGGCGGCCTCCAGGTCCGCGATGCTGACCTGGACGAACTGATCGAGGATCTGGTGGCGGATCTGCTCCCAGTCCCCCCGCAGCCGCTGCTCCAGCTCCTGCGCCTGCTGCTGCTCCATACGATCGCCTCCACCGCGAGCCAGCTATTTGTAGGAATAAAACTACTTCGCTACCAGGCGGCGTCAACTCGAGACAACAGATACATCAGCACCCCGTTCCCGACACGCCAGCCGTCCTATTCCGCCGGAATACCACGACCTGGCCGATGTCCGCCGCGACGGATGTACCGGAACAAGCCATCTTTTTTTCCGAACAAAAGGACCGGCCCGCCGCCCCGCCATCCCGACTCACGATCCCCGACTCACGTCGTGTGGCCCACGATCCCCGGCCCACGATCCCCGGCCCACGTCGTGTGGCCCACGTCCGATTTCACGGCCCCTTCCGGCTTTTACCGACTCGCGCCCGGCCGCCAAGCGCGCGCCCGACACGGCAGCGGCCCCACCCATACCGGATCCCGCTGATCGCCGATCGCCGATCGCC